>JAJYCM010000200.1 GCA_021778375.1 Bacteroidota bacterium | reverse complement strand
TGACCTTTAGGGCTTTTAAGCAAAAAAATAGAGGTTAAGTGAGATATCTGCGTTAGATAAGGTTATTTGAATGCTTGTTGGTACGCATTCAGAGTGTAGTCACAGTGCATTCATAATGTTTTGAGGGTTAGTTTTGATTTGCTTTTTCTTTTTTGAATTGCTTCGGATGAATAAAAAGGTATAAGCTATCTGCATTTTCAGATTTAGAGTAAAAGAATTAAAACTTGCTTGTAGCAAAGATATTAGATTGATGTAAGGAAAGCAAGAAAGAAAAACTATAATGACTGAACAATTGAAATATTTTTGACATGAAATGTTGATTTACGTTTCAACTTTTAATTGACTTAAGTAAAATTATGTTTATAAATTCAACGGGGAGTTGATTAAAATCCTTACACTATTTTCAATTCAATTTTATAGCTAACCCTACAATGGCTTTCTAACCCGATAAAATACAATAGGTTAAAAATTTCCAAATGGTAAGATTATCAATGGTATGTTAATTGAATATATAACTGTAAAATTTTGTTATAAGGAGGTTACCATGTTAACGTTTTTATTAGTATTAGTTTTAGTTTTTATCGCCGTTGATTTATTAGTACTTCTGGTTATTGATCCGATTGCTTCAAAAGCGAAAGCTAAAAAAATACGACAAATTGCCTTTCGAAATAGTGTTATCCCCTCTATGGATTTTGTCGGAGCTACTATGTATGACGGCGGAATTAAAAAGGAAAAGGAAAAGGAAAAAGATTCCAGCGAAAAGAAGTCTTCTTAGTTATTCAATAAAAATTTAATCTTAAAGGAGATATTATGGTAGGAGTGTTTGTTCTAATTACTTTTCTGCTTTTTATAATAGTGGACATATTTGTATTGAAAATGCAAAACAAACCCCATCCTGCTTTTGGAATGATTACGTCATCAAACCTTTTGCTATTTAATAATTTTAATATTGATATTCCGGGTGATTTGTTGTTTTCGCGGTCTCATACCTGGCTGCAAAGGAATCATTACGGTCTGATTAAAATTGGAGTAGATGATTTTATAGATAAAAGTCTTGGGAATTATTCATTTTCCAAATTCGCAGATATAAATAAAGATATTAAGAGGGGGGAAATAATTTTTGAGTTATTATCAGGAAATAAATTAATAAAAATCCCTTCTCCCATAGACGGCACTTTAAAGTTTATTAACGAAGATTTGTTGAATAAGAAAAATATAAGTCCCTATCAGGATTGGGGCGTGTTAGTAGAGCCAAAAAATTATGATGAAAATATTCGTCAATTGATTTTCCCGAAGGATAGCGCTGCATGGATGACGAAAGAGATTTCTAAGCTAAAAAGTTTTATGAAAAATACTTTTCAAAAAACAAATTTAGCCGGTTTAACAATGTATGATGGTGGTACTGTGGTTAAAAGCGTGATCTCATCTTTAACAGATAGAGAATTTCAAGATTTTCAAAAAGAATTTCTAACATTATAGGAAAAAGAAATGTTGAAGCCAAAAGGACTATTGTTTGATGTAACACTTTGCATTGGCTGCGGAGCCTGTTATGATGGTTGTAAGCAAAAAAATAATTTACCGAAGACTAATCAAAATTTTTTAAGTGATCATCTTTCAGCAAATACATTTACGGTTGTTGAGCAATACGGGAATAATTATGCGCGTAAGCTTTGTATGCACTGCGATGAACCTTCCTGTGTGTCAGTTTGCCCGGTAGGAGCTTTCTCAAAAAGTAAAACTGGAGCCGTTTTGTATGATGGTAATAAATGTATCGGCTGCAGGTACTGTATGCAAGCCTGTCCTCATAAAGTTCCCCGTTACGAATGGGGAAAAACGCAGCCGCGAGTTCGGAAATGCAATATGTGTGATGACAGAATTAAGGATGGGAAAATTACCGCATGTGCGGAAGCCTGCCCGACCGAAGCTACTTTATACGGAGACATGGATAAATTAATTGAAATAGCGAAAAAGAGAATCAAAGAAAATAAGCGAAATTATTATCCTCACATTTATGGTTTGCATGAGGCTGGGGGAAGCCATGTATTGATACTTTCGCCGGTTCCTTTTGAACAGCTTGGATATACACCGAATCTACCAAAAGAACCTATGCCTATGTTGACAATGCGTGCTATGGAAAAAATTCCGCCGGTTGTAGGTGTTGGAGGAATTTTCCTAGGCGGAATGTATTGGCTGACTAAAAGAAAAAATCAAATTGCAAAAGAAGAAAATGAATCAATAAAGGATTTAGAAAAACATGAAAACTGACACGCTGCTGAAATTTACATTTTGGAGGGTGATTGCCGTTGTAATAATAGTTGCGGGAATTGTTTCAACTTATTACCGGTTCACAAAGGGATTAGGAGCTACAACAAATCTAAGCGATGCTGTGCCATGGGGATTTTGGATCGGTTTTGATTTCCTTGGAGTTGGATTAGCTGCAGCGGGTTTTACAATAGCAGCCACAGTTCATATTTTTAATATTCACAGGTTTGAACCAATAGTTCGCCCGGCAATTTTGACGGCATTTATCGGGTATTCTTTGGTAATCGGATTGTTGGTAGTTGATCTAGGACGACCAGAAAATTTTTGGCACCCACTGGTCATGTGGAATATTCATTCTGTTATGTTTGAGATTACCTGGTGCATCATATGTTACACAACGGTTCTTATCCTTGAATTTGCGCCTGTAGTTTTAGAAAAATTTAATTTAAAGGCTCCAGTAAAGCTTCTTAAGAAAATTTCAATACCAATTGTAATTGCAGGAGTCTTATTTTCTACTCTTCATCAATCTTCATTTGGCTCCCTTTACCTAATTGTTCCCGGAAGACTTCACCAACTCTGGTACTCATCTTTATTGCCGGTGCATTTTTATATTTCTTGTATTGCTGCGGGCCTTTCGATGATAATTTTTGAATCCTATTTAAACACAAGAGCCTTTAACACAGGGCTTCGCTTAAAAATATTATCGAAACTGTCTGTTGTTGTAGTTATTGTTTTAGTAGTTGAATTTCTGCTAAAGATTACAGATTTACTACTTTCGGGTAAATTTAATTACCTGGTTACCTCATCTATGGAAACATCTCTATTTTATCTTGAAATAATCGTTGGAACTATTATGCCGGTAATAATATTGGGCAGCAAAAAGAACCGTGAGAATAAAAGCTGGTTATTTATTGCATCGGTCTGTGTAATATGCGGATTCATTCTGAACAGAATGAACGTCAGCATAACGGGGATGGTATCATCTTCAGGAGTAAACTATTTCCCATCATTCGATGAAATTAGTATCACTTTTATGCTGGTAGTTTTTGCAATGATTGCATTCAGGCTAGTAGTTCAATATTTCCCAGTGTTCACCTACAGTGAGGAAAAAGTTATCGAGGAAAATGGTATAGCTGAGACAAAAAAATTAATTACAGGTGAATAAAATGAACAATCAAAACGATTATCAAAACAATCGATACAATAATCTAAAGTGCGTGTGGATGGCATCTCGTATTGTAGATTATAAATTATGCGACAAAGAATTCGATTGTGAAAATTGTCCTTTCGATAAGGATGTTCGAAATTCATCCACTGATAACGAAATGCTCGACATTAATAAAAAGAATATTTTGGAATCATTGAATGATAGGCTGCAAAATATCAAATACGACGAGAAAATTATTTATTTAAAAAATGGTTTAATGATCAAGCCGATTTTTGGTAATACATATTATATTGGGCTTAATCCCATTCTGCAGCTATTTCTTGAGGGAATAAAATATATAAAACAATGTGATCTCGGGAAATATATTTTAAAAGGAAATCCTGTACTTCAGTTCAGAGGAGACTGGGGAGCAAAGACCATATGTTCACCATTGAATTTTTTAATGTATGATATAATGAATATATATACGGGGGAATTAATTAAGAACAAATGGTTCGCAATTATAGGAATAATCCAACCGGAAATATCATTAGGTAAAATCACCAGGAAGGATTGGGATGATGCTCTTTACAAGTCATTTGAGTTTGTGGAGACAATGAAAACGGCTCATTCGGCAGTGGGCACAAGAATGAATGACGGCGGTCATCAAATAAAATATTTGTATCAGTTGGTTGGGAAAACAAAATATATAGAGATATTGGATGCGATTTTAGGCGCCTAATTTGATGTTTTGCAAATATCTTCTCTCTTTGTCCCGCAAAATTTGCGGGACTTTTTTTCTGCAGAATTAGTTGACAGAAGCAAAAGTTATTCCTAAATTTAACTAAACCGGGAGGGGTTTTTTAATGAAAACTAAAATATTGAATAGAATAAGTGTCCGGCTGATTTTATCAATTTCATTTATATTAGTCACCATTTTTTCTATATACACATATATAATTGTTAGGAATCTGGATAAATATTTGACTGAAGCGCGTTTTCAAAGCGCTTATAATATCAGCGACCTGATTAAAAAATCAACGCGTTATAGTATGTTATTGAATAGACGTGAAGATGTACATCAAACAATAAAAACTCTTGGAACTGAAATAGGTGTTAAAACTATAAACATTTATAACAAACAAGGGCTGATTATTTTTTCTACTGACTCCTCCGAAATCTTAAAAAAGGTAAATGTAACTGCCGAAGCTTGTATTGTTTGTCATAACAGTACGGTGCCTCTTCAAAGTTTAACCAATCAAAATAAGATTAGAATTTATAAAAATGCAGAGAACAAGCGAGTACTCGGGCTAATAAACCCCATTCAAAATGAGCCAGATTGTTCAAATGCCGCTTGTCATGCGCACTCTCCAAAAGTTAAAATCCTTGGCGTACTAGATGTAGTTGTCACACTTGATGAGCTTGATAAAATAATTGCCCAGAATACCAGGAGTACAATTCTGAGTGCTGTTTTAATTACAATTGCTATTTCATTTTTCTGCGGACTTTTTATTATCGTTCTTGTTAACAAGCCCATGAAGAAGTTGACGAAAGGAATTGATGAAGTCGGCAAGGGGAATTTGAACTACAAGATTGACGTTAGGTCAAAAAGTGAATTTGGTCAAATGGCAATAAGATTCAATGAAATGTCCGAAAAATTGAACGAAGCGTATAAAGAAATTAAAAACTGGTCCGATACTCTAAATGATAAAGTGAATGAAAAAACGGAAGAACTAAAAAATATTTATAATCAGGTAAACCAAATTGAAAAATTAGCTTCTCTCGGAAAATTATCTGCAACGGTAGCTCACGAATTAAATAACCCTCTGGAAGGAATTCTAACATACAGCAAACTGATAATAAAGAAATTAAGTGCGATTCAA
>JAJYCM010000199.1 GCA_021778375.1 Bacteroidota bacterium | reverse complement strand
GATGAAGGGCAACATTTTATCTATTAAATCGGAAGGAATATCCTTAATAAAGTAAAGTTCGGTTTTTGAAAAAAATAGTCCGTATATCTCACGTTGTCTAATAATAGTTTCTGCTGTCGACAAGTCCATATAAGGAATAGATTGAAGGTCGGAAATTCCGGCTGTATTAAGGTCGATGGGATTGTTAATTAAGTTTTCAAAAAAATCAATCGAGGGAGTAGGATCACTCTGTTCGCTAGTTCCCTTCACATAGTCGTCAATAACGTCTTCAAAATTATAATCGGCAGAATCAATTTGTCCATTAATATTAAAGGAAAATGAAAAAATTATTAATAATATTGCTTTAAGTTTTCTAAACCGCATGAAAAAATAATATTTTGAAAATTAGTCGTTTGTTGAATTTTGATTATTTTTATCAAAGCTTAAAATTAAACCGATCTGATGGGTCATCCCCAATTCTTGATGAGTAAAGACTGCATAATCAAATCTGACGAGAGAATAATTCACGCCAATCCCGGCTGAAAATTTAGAAGGTTCATTTGAAAAGCCTGTACGGACTGAAAAATATTTTATCAAATTGTATTCAACTCCGAATAGGATTGAGGCATTTTGGATTAAATCTTTCTCCATCGCCATATGAAATGTCAATTTATTAGTAACGTCAAAACTAAAGCCGGTATTAAATATTACAGGTATTTGATTCTGTTCACTTGTAAATGAAGCGCGATTAACATTCTGGAGAAAAAATCCCCAGCGTAAAATATTATTTAGGTAAGCAATTCCCCCAATATTTAAATAAAAAGCTGAAGCGGAGCCATAGTTTTTTATTGACACGGTTTGAAGATTTATTGCTGTACCGATGAAGAATTTATTTTGATAGTTGTAAGAATAACCGATGGAAAAATTGTTTTCCCTGTAGAGTTCAAAGCCGTAAGTCATACCTCCCACAGCAATTGATCCAATGGAAAGAGGCTCGTTATAAGCAACAAAACCGTTTGCCATTTCGAATAACCCGAATGGGGCAGGGGAGTAATAAACTCCTGCTTCACGCTGCATACATTGTGATAGGCCTGCCGGATTATTAAACAAAGCAAATACATCGCCGTTTGTTGCAGCGTCTGAATTTGAAAGAGAAACTTGTTTTGCCCCCGGATTTATTTGAGGGAAGTAAATGCAATTGAATAAAAACGTTATTGAAATTATTAATATACTACGCAATTTCCAGGTACCCCAAAATTTGTTGTTAAATTATACCTAAATTCATATATTAAATCAATATTAATTTTGGCATTAAGAGAATATAATGAAAAAAATAATTGTCATCTTTTTAATTTTAACGGCGGTTTCTTACTCGCAAGAACTAAATTGTAAAGTAACTGTTAACATGGATAACCTTACCAATGCAAGCCGTGATTTGCTGTCTGATTTCGGAAATACAATATCTGATTACTTAAATAAAACCCGGTTTACCTCCCAAGATTGGCAGGGTGAAAAAATAAATTGTTCCCTTACTATTTTATTTCTGACAGGTACGACAGATTTCAATTATTCCGCTCAAGTAATTGTATCAAGCCAGCGCCCGGTATACAGGTCAGAGAAAAACACTTTGATGTTAAGCATAAACGACCCGATGTGGGTTTTTAGTTACCAAAAAGGTCAAGGTTTATTCTTAAGTCAGAATTCTTTCAATCCTCTAACAAGCTTTCTTGATTATTATGCATATATGATAATCGGCTTTGATATTGAGTCAGACTATGAATTCGGGGGTACGCCATTTTTTAATAAAGCTATTAATATTGTTAACCTTGCTACAACATCCTCTTCAACTAAGGGTTGGGTAAGAACCAGTGGCTCCTATAGCAGACAAGCTTTAGTGGATGATCTGTTAAATGACAAATACAGACCCTTCCGGCAGGCATTCTATCAATACTATTATGGCATCGATATCTTTCCTATCAATCCTAAGGTAGGACAGCAAAAAATTGTTTATCTGATTAACACGATATACTCTATGCGGAATAATATTGATTTTCTTAGCATCCTTATTAAAACTTTTTTTGACGCCCGCAGTGGTGAGATTGTTGATTATCTTAAAGGTTACCCGGACAGTAATATCTATACAATCCTAAAACGCATAGATCCGTCTCATACGGCAAAATATGATGCAGCGCTTAATCTAGCGCCTTAATTCTCTAATTATGGCTTTTCACGCATTATTCTTCAGTGCTTATATTAAAATTTTTTGTTAAATTCTAATCATAAAAAAAGCCTCATTCGAGGCTTTTTTTAAAAGATTATATCTTTTTTTCGTAAATCCGGTACTTCTTATAAAGATCCCCGTTCATTGCCTTTGCCCCTCGAGTCATCATTTCGTTATCTTCAAGTATCCAGCTTGCTTCGCCTAAATCAATTCCGATGTTATGTGCCCGGTTTACTATTTCCCAATAAAATACGGCATCCAGTCCCTTCTTTTGATATTCGGGAATCAACCCAAGAGTAATAACTCTGCTCCACTTGATTTTTTTCTTTTCGGTAAATAGTTTGATAATTCCAAAGGGGAAAAGCTTTCCATTAATCTGCTTGAATATATAATTGTAGTCAGGAAGCACTAACGCGAATCCTACTAATTTATCGTCAATTTCTCCGAACAATACAAGAGAAGGCTCAACAAGGGGTTTTAAGTCCTTTGCCATTGCATCAAGCTCGTCATCGGTCATTGGTACAAAACCCCAGTTTGGCGCCCAGGCTTTATTATATACAATTTTTACTTTCTCAACTTCGTTCTTAAAATCTTTCATATTAAGTTGAGAAATTTTTATTCCGGATCTTTTTTGAGCAATCTCTGCCACACGCTTAATTTTATCCGAACCAACTACTTTTTTGTTTTCAAGTTTGTACGCATATAAATCTTTCGCTTTGACAAGGCCATAATTGTCGCAAAGGTCCAAATAATATTTCGGATTGTAAGTCATTAGTATTCTTGGCGGATCATCAAAGCCCTCTAACAGCATTGCATATTCGTCATTACTAGAAGGATTAGCAGGCCCTCGCATTGAATCAAGCCCCTTGCTTTTTAACCATTCTTTGGCAGTGTCAAATAATTTATTTGCAACCTCCTGATCGTTGATACATTCAAAGAAACCAAAGAATCCAACCTTATCATTATGATATTTATTGTGCAAATCATTTTTAATAGCTGCGATTCTACCTACCAATTCACCGTTTCTTTCAGCAAGAAAATATTCCGCCTCGGCATGTTTGAAGAAGGGATTTTTTTCCTTACTTAAAATTTTCTTTCTATCCATAATTAAAGGCGGTACCCAATTAACATCACCTTTATATATTCTCCATTGAAATTTTATAAAGCGCATTAAGTCTTGCTGTGTTTTCACAACTGAAATATTTATTGAACTCATTTTAATTGACCCTTATATATTTTAAAAAAGAAAAAGCATACCCAAGATAGATATGCTTTTTTTGTTAACCAATGCTTAACATCAAATTAACCCGAGCTTTTTACCGGTGTCCGTGAAAATTTCTAAAATTGCATCCAGATGAGAATCCTCGTGAGTTGCCATATAACTAGTGCGCATCATCTGCCTTCCCTGTGGAACTCCTGGCGAAATGAACACGTTGACAAAAACCCCGGCATCGTATAACATTTTCCACATCTTAAATGCTATGTCATCGTTACCTACGATAACCGGAACTATCGCTGTTCTTCCTTCTAACACTGTAAAACCAGCTTCTTTTAATCCTATTCTCATTTTATTTGCATTGCGGATTAACTTTACAACCCTTTCTGGTTCCGCCTCAAGTATTTCCAAAGCGGTAAGCGCTGCTGCAACTGAAGAGGGAGTAGGAGATGCGCTAAAGATTAATGCGGGAGAATGATGCTTGATATAATTGATTACTTTTGCTTCTCCGGTTACAAATCCGCCCAAGGATGCAAAAGTCTTACTAAATGTTCCCATCGTCATATCAATTTCAGTTTCAAGATTGTATTCGCTTGCGGTGCCTCGCCCGCCTTTACCAATAACACCTACAGCATGTGCATCGTCTATCAAAATTCTTGCGCCATATTTTGTTGCAATTGAATTAAGATGAGGTAAATCAACTATTTCTCCTCCGGTGCTAAAAACTCCATCGCTTACAACCAATTTTCCGGCATCTGCAGGAAGTTTTTTAATAACTCTTTCGAGGTCTTCCATATCGTTATGTTTGTAACGGACAAATTCCGCAGTTGCACCCTTTGCCATCAAATTACCGGCTATAATGCAAGCATGGTTATCCTTATCAGAGATAACATAATCGCCTCTTTGAACTAACGTAGGGATAATTCCCTGCGCAGTTTGATAGCCTGTGCTAAAAAGCAATACAGCCTCACTCTTAAAAAACTTTGCTAATTTTTCTTCTAATTCTATGTGAAGATCAAGGGTTCCGGTAAGATAGCGCGAACCGGAACAACCGGTTCCATATTTTTCCACAGCTTTTATTGCTGCTTCTTTTACTTTTGGGTGAGAAGTAAGCCCTAAATAATTATTAGAGCCTGCCATTATTACTTTTCTGCCTTCAATCTGTACAACAGGACCCTCATTTGCTTCGATTGGTCTGAAATATGGGTATAACCCTAATGCTTTTATTTCATCTGCCCGCGTAAAATCATAACACTTTCTAAATAAATCCAATACTCCTCCTTGAAAGATTAAAATACTTTTCTATTTTTAGTAAAAATAAAGAATAATTTTCTTAAATTTAGCGGTAAAATGTAAAATTAAATACCCTTAAAATCAAATAAAGTATTATATGGAAAACAAATTGACAGCTTTAGTTACAGGCGCTTCAGGTTTCGTCGGAAGTCATTTAGTTGATTATCTGTTAAACAAAGGCTTTAAAGTTAGATGTATTATTAGAAAGACCAGCAGCTTAAAATGGCTGGAAGGCAAACCGGTAGAATTATTTGATTGCGGATTGAAGGACAAAGAAGGTCTAAGAAAAGCATTTGACGGCGTTGATTATGTCTTTCACGTTGCGGGAGTTGTGAAATCAAAAACTCCAGAAGGATATTTCTTAGGCAATGTCGAAACTACAAGGAATCTTTTAGAAGTTGCTGTTGAATTTAAAAATATGATAAAAAAATTCTTAGTTGTTAGCAGCCAAACAGTATCCGGACCTTCGTTGGATGGTAACCCGGTAGATGAAAATAAAATTTGCAAACCGATAACAACTTACGGGAGGAGCAAATTAGCAGAAGAAGAATTAGCAAAAGAGTATATGTCTCAGCTTCCGATTACA
>JAJYCM010000198.1 GCA_021778375.1 Bacteroidota bacterium | reverse complement strand
AAAAATTCTAATAGACCCACCGAATTTTTCATGCAGTTCCTTAAATACAATTCTCTTAAAACTTTTCCAACCAACTTTTTCGACTACATCCGTAATCTTTATCAAGGGCTTTATAATTTTCGACTTCGTTTTATTTTCATTTATCGATTTATATATCCTCTTGAACATCTTATCGAATAGCAGTGGGACGCCCAACAGGATTGTTGCTTTTACTTTTTGAAGATCATCTACAACGGTTTTTAGCGACTGCGCATAGTGAACCGAAGAGCCGCAATAAAGTGGGCACAAAAATCCACAAGTACATTCATAAGTATGATGCATCGGCAGCACCGATAAAAATCTATCTTCAGGATAAATAAAAAGCATGCTTACCATGTTAGTCAGATTTGATTTCAAATTTCCCTGGCTAAGCATTACTCCCTTTGCTCTTCCAAGTGAGCCGGAAGTAAAAATTATCTCCGCAACATCCCCGGCATTAATTTTCGGAAGTTCCGCAATATCAGACGGCTTATTTGAATTTATCATTTCTGCCATCGATAAAAATCCATCTTTCGGCGAAAGCAAGTCCATATTGATAAAGTGCTTCAATTTTTTTGTCAAATACATTTTTTCTCTCATCATCGAATCGAACGAGCCTGAAAAAACTATTACTTCTGCATCTGATTCATGTATAATATTTAAGATCTCATTGCTGGTAAGATTTTTATCGATGGGTACGATAACATGATTAAACGTCATTGCGGTCAAGTAAGTTATGCCCCATTGAACCCTGTTTTCACCTATGACGGCAATATGAATCCTTTCTTTTAGTCCAAGTTGTTTTAATGCATTGCCGAATCTTAAAACATTATCGAGAAGTTCGACATAGGTTAATTTTGAGATTGGTGTAGCTGCAATATCTTCAAGGGCAATTTTGTTCCGATATTTCTCTGAAGATTTTACAAGCATATCCTGAACTGAAATTATTTCAGGAACTTCGAATAGTTGGTTCTTATCTTTCATTTTCTTTCCCGGTTAAATCTTTGCCGAAAATTAAAGATACTTTTCTTTACTTAAAAGAAATTTCTCAATCAACTCCGGAGAAATCCCTCTTTTTATAAGCGTCATTTCGACCGGAGGGAGAAATCCCATGTATAGCCCAGTCACCCGAGTTGAACATAGGATATCTCAGTCGATGACTCCTTCGATATGACAGAAGTAAACAGCTGTCATTTCGACTGAGTATGCCTGTCCGGTAGACAGGTCTTCGAAGGAGAAATCCCACACAGAGCATTCTTCTCATATTAACTCTGAGACACGCCCCCCTCGTCACTTTATCACTTGTTACTCGTTACTTGTCTGCCAATTTTGTCACACCCATATTCATTTTTGCCTACATTTTCCCTATGTCTGCGAGGCTTCTGCCAAGCCTAAAACAAGCCTTTTATTTTTTCTTGAAATGTCGGCTTTAATATATGATATAACCCTCGAAGAGGTAAAATTATTATAGCTTGCTATAATAATTTCATCCCTTCGGGATTTTTACTTTCTTATCCAATTATTCCAGAAAAAAAATCGGCCAAAATGGCACAGACTTATTCATGCATCTTCCTTCTCTCAGCCCCCTTCGACAATCTTTTTTGGTTAGATGCTATAAAAGTTAGAGGATGAATCGTATTCGAAAATTATTGTTCCGTTTTCGAATGATGCAAAAGATTGATTTTTAGAATGCTTAGCTTTACTTTTGTATAGGATTTAGAGTCAAAGATAAAAAGCGAGAAATTTTGGCTGTTAGTACATCTTCAACTGATTTGGAACTATTGGAACGAGTTGCGTCTTACGATTCAAGGGCGTTAGAAGCGTTGTATAATCGTTATTCGCCTTTGCTTTATACGGTAATAAAAAAAATTGTATCAGAAGAAAGTATTGCTGAAAATGTTCTTTCGGATGTTTTTGTTATTATTTGGCGGAAGGCAAACCTATTTGATTTCAACTCTGCTAACGTTTATACATGGCTCGTAACTCTTACCAGGAACAAAGCCACAGATACAATTCGCAAAACACACCCGGAAAAAGAAGTAAAAGAATATACCGATTCTTATGAAGAAGAATTTATCATTCCGCATCTTTCAAAAGCAATAGATCCTCTTGATTTAAAAACTGCACTTAGTTTAAAAGATAATGTTGAGTCCGCACTTAACAACCTGACGGAAGCACAGCAGTATGTTTTGTATCTTGCATATTATGAAGGCTTAACTCAAAAAGAAATTGCTGCCAAACTAAACATTCCTTTTCCGACTGTTAAATCAAAATTGAAAATAGCACTTTCAAATCTTAAAGAAAATCTGATTAAGGGTGATTCGTAATGTCGGAGCAAGATAAATATTACGATCATTTATTTGCCTATTCATTGGGATGCTTAGATGATGAGGACTTGAATATTTTAGAAGAATATTTACAATCTGGTGGAGAATTTGCATGGCAGGAATTGGGCGAGTATCAAAACTTAGCTTCGTTATTACCTTCAATATTGAACATAGAAGTGCCACCGCCGCAGTTAAAAGACAATGTTGCACGCAATCTTTACAGAATAAGAAATGAAAAAAGATTAAAAAGGTCTAACGAAAATCCGTATATGGAAAAATCACATGGGGATATCCAGCCCGATCTGTTTCACTCTAGTGATGAACTGAAATCCTCTAATTTATTTAAGACACCTGATGATGCTGAAATACAAAAGTCCGAAGAAGGGGAGAAATCTTCGTCCCCCATTCCTTCTGACCGGAGCGAGATGGAAGAATATCCCTATAAGCTAAACACGAGAACAGACGGCTTTGAAGTTGTTTCTACCCAAAAACCTAATGCTGAATATTTTAGACCGCTTCAAGAGACCCAAATTCAAGGTAGGGATACAAATAGAATTATTCATAATAATATTAACGCACAGAAAAAAACAGAGGATGAAGAACTTCAGCAACCTGGTGAAACCTTTAACGAAACCATACTCGAGCACAAAGCTGAAGCGCCTGCTGATAAATTCAAAGATCAAGAGAAAAAGAAAACTTATACCCTTCACGGAGATTTTGCTAACGGCAATAAAAATGAGAAGGAAAAGTCTTCCGTTATAACAGTTGCCTTTTTATTATTGATTATAGTCACCGCTGCGATTGTGTTTGCTTACTATAAAATTTCTTCCGATGTAAAAAATTATAAGGCTAACGTGGAGAAGCTGAATAACCAAATTCAAAATCTTTCATCAAACATTTCCGCAAATAGAGAACTGGAAAACCTTTTTCAATCGAAAAATATACGTGTCATTAATTTACAGGGCACGCAAGTTAATCCAACCGCCTATGGCAAGCTTATAATAAGCTTCGACAACAGCAAAGGCTTTTTACAATTTTCTAATATGCCGCTGCTTGGACAAGGCAAAGCATATCAGCTATGGATTATCATGAAAGGCAAATCTAGTTCTTTGGGGGTTTTTAAAAACGTCAGCGGATCAAATTATTTTTCTTTTACACTTCCGGAAATTACAAGTCAAGACGGAGCAAAAGTTATTGTTTCCGAAGAACCTTCTAACGGTGCAATAAGACCGGGTAACATGATCTTCCTAACCGGTTCATTATAATAAATAATTTTACAGCTATTTTGCTCTTTTTGTAAGAAGAATTATCATTATTAAAATTAAAACTAACAGCCAGTGTTTTTGGGAAACATAAAGAATTGCATAATAGAATGATTGGATCGAGGGGGTGCCGAGTATAATTGTTAACGTTATTCCGAAAATAAGAAAAATTATTGCAACGGTTATAATTCTTTTATCAGACGGATTATCAATAAAAAGCATCAAAAAGCCTATACCTATAATAAAAAATACCGAGGGGAAAAGAATCCCGGATAAATTATAAAAATCAAAATTGTTAATGACGAAAAGGATAATACCCGATAAAAAGACTACTGTACCGAAAAATAGATTTAACTTTTTGTTACTGCCCGTGGAAATATAAACCGTAATAATTCCATACGCTGCTAAAACGTAGCTTAAAATTTCTCCAGCCGATGTATTAATGAATCCTAATATTCTAAACATCATAGCAGCGGCTAAAAAAATCAAAAGATAAATAACAAGAAGATGATCTTTATACAAATGAATTTATCCTCTCTTTGGGAGAATATTTCCCGGTTACAAAATTCTTTGCCCCATAACAGAAGCAATTACATCGGAAGCAAATATAGCACTTTCATTTTTATTATCTAAAATTGGATTTATTTCAGTGACCTCAAGAGATGACATGCATCCGCATTCGGCTATAGATTCCATTATAAGGTGGGTTTCCCTGTAACTTAAACCGCCGCGAACAGGGGTACCGACACCTGCAGCGACAGAGGGATCAACAGCATCAAGATCAAAGCTTACGTGAATATGATCGACTTTTTCCTTAAACTGTTTAAGGACTCTTGAAATTATTCTATGAATTCCGAGTTTATCAACGTCTGTCATTGTGTAAACGGAAGGGTTTAACTTTTTTATATTCAATTTTTCAAGCTGGTCGATGCTTCTAATACCAATAAGAGCACAATTTTCCGGTTTAACTTTTGGGGCAAACCCATAGAAATTTGTTAGATGCTCATTGCCTAATCCAAGAGCGGCAGCAAGTGGCATACCATGGATATTCCCGGAAGGAGAGGTTTCATCTGTGTTCATATCAGCATGCGCATCAATCCAGATAACTCCGAGTTTCAATTTGTTTTTTCTGCAATAAGAAGAAATCCCCGCAATACTTCCGATAGCCATTGAGTGATCTCCACCGATGCAGAGAGGGAACTGACCCTTATCCAGGACTTTTTCAACTTTTTTAGCAAGTACTTTAGAAGTTTTCAAAATTTCATTTAGATATTTAAGCTTATGATTAGTAATTTTTTGAAGTTCCATTATCTGGATATTAATATCACCGCTGTCAATAATTTTGTATCCAAGCCTCTCAAGTTTTTCTCTTACCCCGGCAATTCTCAAAGCCGAGGGTCCCATGTCAACGCCTCTTCTATCGGCACCTAAATCCATTGGGAAACCGATAATGTTAATAACATTCAAACGATTTTTTTTCATAATAAAAATATTTTTATCTATATGTAGGTAAATTAAAAAGTTTATAGGTAATACCCAACAGCGATTGGTTATATATTTGTTGAAACATATTCTTATATTTTGAGGCAAAATATTGTCTTTATAGAAATTAAATTTATTAATTTAAGTCATAAAATGATTGAAAACTTTTTAAATGAGCCACTGGTAAACGTTGGAATTTTATCAGAAAAGA
>JAJYCM010000197.1 GCA_021778375.1 Bacteroidota bacterium | reverse complement strand
GTTGCGCCGGTAATTAAAATGTTTTCTTTAGACATCTGGTCTAATCCATTTGCTTCAAGATTATGAAGAGATAACGCTGCTGTAAAACCGGCGGTTCCGTATATCATAGATTCTTTTAAAGTCATACCTTGCGGAAGTTTTATTACCCATTCAGATGGAACGCGAATAAATTGTCCATATCCGCCCGGAGTATTCATACCGAGATCGAATCCTGTAACGATGACTTCATCTCCGGAGATAAAATCTTTTTTTGCCGATTCAACCACAATGCCAGCGGCATCAATTCCAGGCGTGTGCGGATATCTTCTAGTAATTCCTTTATTGCCCGTTGCCGACAAAGCATCCTTATAATTCAGTGAAGAATATTTTACGTTAATTAGGACATCATCAACTGGAAGATCTTCAATTGATTTTGTTTTAATCTCTCTAATGAATTTTCCGTTCTCTTCGCGAACGACAAAAGTCGTAAACTTATTTTCTTCCATTTTATCACATCCTTTTTATATCAATTTAAATTTACTCAATTTGGTCCAAAAATATGCTTTAGTGGAAAATGGGACACAGATTAATTAAGATTTCTTATGATTGGTTAAGATTATTCTTAATTAGGTTTGCGGTATGTCAATCCGGCTTTCAACCTAAGTCAATCCTTTTTATATTTGTTACTTAAAAAATAGTTGGTAAATGAACGATAAATATGAAGCCGTAATTGGATTAGAAGTACACGCACAGCTTTTAACTGAGTCAAAAGCTTTTTGCGGGTGCTCTACAAAGTTTGGTAATGCACCAAACAGCAACGTTTGTCCAATTTGCCTCGGTCATCCGGGGGTTTTACCGGTATTAAATAAAAAAGTTATCGAATATACTATCAAGATGGGCCTTGCAACTAATTGTACAATTAACCAACGTTCAACCTTTGCAAGAAAGAATTATTTTTATCCTGACTTACCTAAAGGTTATCAAATTTCACAGTATGAAGAGCCTATTTGCGGAAAAGGTCATATTACGGTTAATTTAAGTGACAGTACCGAAAAGAGAATAGGTATCACTCGAATTCACATGGAAGAAGATGCCGGGAAATTGATACACGATCAGGGATTTGAGACTCTTGTTGATGTTAACCGGTGCGGAGTACCGTTAATGGAAATTGTTAGTGAGCCTGATATGAGAAGCGCGGAAGAGGCTTATCAATACCTTTCAAAAATTAAGCAGCTCGTGCAATATCTTGAAATATGCGACGGGAATATGGAGGAAGGTTCTTTGCGATGCGATGCTAATGTTTCAGTAAGATTAAAGGGGGCAAAGGAATTCGGTATTAAGAGAGAAATAAAAAACATGAACTCTTTCCGTAATGTAGAAAGAGCAATTAACTTTGAGATTGAAAGGCAAATTGAAATTATTGAAGACGGCGGAACAATTACCCAGCAAACTTTATTATGGGATGCCGATTTAAACGAAGCTTTCCCGATGCGAAGTAAGGAGGAAGCCCATGATTATAAATACTTTCCCGAACCTGATTTATTGCCGGTAATTGTAGATGAAAAATGGAAAACTGAAATTGAAAGATATTTGCCGGAACTTCCGGAAAATAGAAAAAATAGAATGAGTGTTACATATAAACTCCCCAAATATGACGCAGAACTTCTAACACAGAGCAAGCCCATCGCAGATTATTATGAAAAGGTAATTTCTGTAACTGATGATTATAAGACTGCCAGTAATTGGGTAATGACTGATATTTTAAAGGTACTTAACGAAGGAAAAATTGATATTAAGGATTTCCCTGTTGCTGCCGAAGATCTTGGTGAATTGATAAATCTTATAAGTGACGGCACTATCAGCGGAAAAATTGCTAAAGAAATTTTTCCAGTTATGGTGGTTGAGAAAAAGAAAGCATCAGTAATTGTTAAAGAAAAGAACCTTTTGCAAATTTCCGATGCGGGCGAGATTGAAAAAATCGTAAACCAAACGTTGGAAAAAAGTACTTCCGAAGTGGAAATGTATCTTGACGGAAAGGAAAAAGTATTTGGCTTTTTCGTAGGTCAAATAATGAAGCAGACTCAAGGAAAGGCTAATCCTAAGCTTGTAAACGAGCTACTTCGCGAAAAGCTTGAAGCATTAAAAAATAAAATAACAAAGTAAAAAACGGAGATTAGATTTGTCATTTAGATCAGGATTAAAAAGATTTTTTGGTATTAAAACTGAAGAAGAACTTAAGAAAGTTAAAACACCAAAAGAAAAAGTTAAAGAATTCATAGAATCACTATTGTTTGCGGGAATTGCCGCATTTTTCATCATAACTTTTATTGTTCAAAACACAAGGATTCCGACGGGGTCTATGGAAGATACAATTCTTGTAGGCGATTTTGTTTTGGTTAACAAATTTATTTATGGAGCGGAGTCTACAAAATACATTCCTTTCACACAAATTGAAATCCCACATTTTAGACTGCCGGCAATAAGAGAGCCGAGAAGAAAAGACATTGTAGTCTTTGAATTTCCCGGTATGAGACATCAACTTTACTCTGATCAGCGCGGAGTTAATTATGTAAAACGTTGTATTGGGCTACCCGGCGACACAATTCAAATAATTAATAAAGTTGTATTTGTTAACGGAAAACAATTTTGGATTCCGCCACATATAGATTACATCTCAGGACCTGCCGAGCCTAAAGGAATTATTGAACCAAGGATATTTCCAATTGGGATGCCTTGGAATGAAGATAATTATGGACCGTTGATTGTTCCCAAAAAAGGATATACAATCAGCCTAACACCTGATAACGTTGAACAATGGGGAATGACCATCAATCGTGAATTCGGGAAAATAGTAGTAGCAGTAGACGGCAGCCAGGTAACAATAGAAGGTAAGCCTGTTACCTCATATACGTTTAAGAAAAATTATTATTTCATGATGGGCGATAATAGAGATGACAGTCTCGACAGTCGATACTGGGGTTTTGTTCCCGAAGACAACATTGTCGGTGAAGCATTTATAACATTATTTTCATGGGATAGAGATATTCCGTTTACAGATTTCTTCCGGCTAATTGGCTCTATAAGACCGGATAGAATTTTGTTCCTTCTGCACTAAAATACTTTAATCAAAAAATGGGCAGCTTGATAACTACCCATCTAATTCTACGATTAGATTTTCGACACAAAAGAATTTTATGGATTTATTAAACGTAAATTACGAAAAGTATAAGCTTCAAAATGGACTTGAAGTAATTTTATACCGAGATAATGCACTTCCGATTGTGACGGCAAATATTTGGTATAGAGCCGGGTCGGCAAATGAGAAGTTAGGCAAAACCGGGATTGCACATTTGTTTGAGCACATGATGTTTCAGGGCTCCGTCAACGTTCCAAAAGAAATGCATTTTAGATTTATTCAAGAAGCCGGGGGAAATCTAAATGGGTCAACAAGCACTGACAGAACAAATTATTTTGAAAAAGTTCCCTCGAATTTCTTGGAATTAATTCTTTGGCTTGAATCTGACAGGATGGGATTTTTCATCCCAGCATTAACACAAGAAAAATTAGCAAACCAAATTGATGTTGTTAAGAATGAACGCCTTGAAAGATATGACAATCAACCATATGGTCTTGCCTGGGAAATTTTGATATCAAATCTTTTTCCGAAGAACCACCCATACAGCTGGGCAACAATCGGCTCTCTTGAAGACATAACGAGTTTTACGATAGAAGATGTGAGGAGTTTTTTTGAAAAGTATTATTCCCCAGCAAATGCAAGTCTGGTCATTGCCGGAGATTTTGATCCTGTCGATGCCAAAGAATTAACGAAAAAATATTTCAGTGAGATTCCGAGTAAAAATCACTTTGAAGAACTGGAGATAAAACCCGCAACGCTTGCCGAGAATAAATTCATAGTCCATAAAGATAATGTTCAGCTTGAAAGAATATATCTTGCATGGCACACAGAATGTGCTTATTCTGAAGATGATGCAGCACTCGATATTCTTACTGATCTACTTACCGGTTCAAAAACTTCACGTCTCTATAAAAAATTAGTTTTTGAGCAAGAAGTTGCTCAAGAAGTGACAGCATATCAATTCTCCGGAAAATTTGCGGGATATTTTGTTGTGATTGCAACTGCTAAACCTGGAATAATGCTGACTGAACTTAAAGAAAAAATTTTTGCTGAGTTTGAAAACATTAAGAAGAATGGGATAAATGAGAAAGAATTATTGCGTTCAAAAAACGGAATTAAGTCAGGCTTCATTTATTCAATGCAGAATATTGATTCGATGGCGGATCAATTGAACTCATATAATTATTTCTTAAATGAGCCAAACTCATTTAATTATGATTTGAGCAGATATGAAAACGTTAGGGTTGAAAATCTGCTTAACCTCTTTGAGAAATATTTGAGCAAACCTTTCGTTGAACTGCACGTAATTCCAGAAACCGAAGGATAAATTATTATGATTTTAAACCGGGCCATCAAACCTACACCGAATAAGAATATTTCTTTTGAATTGCCGCAGATAGAAAAATTTAGATTGCGAAACGGATTGGAAGTTTTATTTATCCAGAAGAAAAAGCTTCCAATAATTAGGCTCAGCATGATTGTAAATGCTGGAAGTAAATTCGACCCCTATAACAAAAAGGGACTTTCGAATCTTTTAGCGATGACCATTGATGAAGGCGCCGGAAAATACAACGCTCTTGAAATTAGTGAAGAGTTCGATACACTCGGCGCGAACTTCGCAGTGAATAGTAATCACGATAAAATTTATTTAATACTACAAACTTTAACTGAAAATTTCGATAAAGCCTTAGAATTATTTTGTACAGTTGTTACTGCGCCCCATTTTTCAGATGAGGATTTTCTCCGACAGAAAAGAAAAACTTTAACCCATCTGCTTCAGCTAAAAGATGATCCCGAAGAAATTGCCGATACGGTATTCAGTTATGTTTTATTCGGAGAGGAAAACCCATATGCATTTCCAACAAGCGGGTATGATGATCATATAGAGAATATTTCAGTCGACGATATAAAGGATCACTACAAAAGGTATTTAACACCTGATAATTCAACTCTTGTAGTTGTCGGTGATGCATCCGTAAAGGAATTAATAGAAAAGCTGGACTATCATTTAGGCTGGTGGAAACCGGAAGGCTCACACTTTAAATTAAATTTTAATACAAAAGAAAGTACAAATCAGATTTTCCTTGTAGACAAAAAGGATTCGGTACAAACTGAAATAAGAATTGGTTATCCATCATCTAGACGTAACATTGAAGATTTTTTCTCAAAACTTGTTCTCAACACAAT
>JAJYCM010000196.1 GCA_021778375.1 Bacteroidota bacterium | reverse complement strand
AAGCTTGCCGATCGAAATATTATAACTCCCTTCTGGGGAATGTGGTCTGCGAATATTCTTTTAGTAATTGTAGGACTTTTGTTAACCACAAAAACGATTCAAGAAACAGTTACAATTAATTTATCCGCACTGAAAAGGTTTATACCAAAACAATGGCGAAGTTACCAGGAAGAGCCGGAAGAAAATTAGATGAAGATACTAGATAAATATTTAATCAAACAATTTATTCAGACAATTTTATTTGGGTTAATTTCATTTACGCTGATTTTTGTTGTCTTAAACATGCTTGAAAACCTAGGCAGTTTTTTAGATCAAAACGTGCCATGGCAGTTCATTGCCTATTATTATATTGTTTTCAGCCCTGATATTATAAAATTGATGACACCAGTAGCGGTACTGTTCGCAGCTCTATTTGTAGTCGGTAAAGCGGCGAACCTTAGTGAGTTAACAGCAATTAAATCCAGCGGTATAAGTCTTTACCGATTTATGGTTCCGTTTTTAATAGTGACTTTTTTCGTTAGCCTGTTTTCAATTTATTTTGCCGGTTACGTTGTTCCCCTGGCAAACAAAACAAAACAGCAGATTGAAATGAAATATCTTAATTCCGGTTATAATGATAGCGGGAATAATCTTTTCTTTCAAGATTCTCAAACAAGAATTGTAACAATTGTTTACTTTGACAACTCAAGAAATCAAGCTAACCGTGTAAGTATAGAAGAGTTTGATAAAAATAATTTAACAAGAATGTCATCACGAATTGATGCGGCAAGTATGACTTATGATTCCACAAGCCGTTCATGGCTTCTACGCAATGTTGTACAAAGAGTATTTAACGACTCATCGCAAACCGCTCAATATTTTCCTTCAATGAAAATCAGCTACCTAAATTTTTCCCCACATGATTTAATCACAAAGCAGCAGCGCCCGGAAGATATGAATCTTGCTCAGTTGAAAGATTTAATTAATTCTGAAAAAACATCCGGCAGCGATCCTACCAGCACTTTAATTGAATATTACTCAAGATTTTCATTTCCATTAGCAAGCCTTGTGGTTGTGTTATTCGGTCTGCCAATCTCAGCAAACAAAAGGCGAGGTGGTTTAGCAGTACAGATGGGGGTAAACATTCTTGTTACCTTTATATACTTGGTATTTATGCAGATTAGCGAAGCCTTCGGAAAGAATGGAGCGCTAAGTCCGCTTTTAACTGCTTGGTCAGCAAATCTTATCTTTCTTGCCGCGGCAATTTTTAGCTTGATGAAAGCACCGCAATAAGATTGGTCATTCAAAATCTAAATTCTGTGATAAAGGTATGGATTTATTTCTTCCCCGATTCTAATTGTTCTCTAATTTCCATATGAATTTTATACATATTTTTAATAGCAGTGCGGCAATCTCTAATATGCTGGTTTTTCATTTCTTTTTTATGTTGGAGTAACAAATTAGAACATTCCGAAAGAATAGCAATCGACGATTTAACAATTTCAATATTTTGTTGGTAATTGTCAGGAACAATCTTTGGTTTTGACGACTCAATTTTTTCTAATATCATTTGACAAAGCTTATTTGATTTATCGGGTATAATGATCTTTGCCTTCTTGGGTTGAGAAGATTTTTTTTTAGGGTTTGAATTGTTTTTATCTTGATCAGAAATATAATATTCTAAGATTTTTTTTCCATTCCCTTTGAGCCCTTCTAAATAAATTCTCAATAATAATTTTAATAGTTTTTTGAATGCTTAATTTCTATAGATAAGTTTTGCCTCAAATATAATAAAAATATTCAATTGCATGTAGATGGAAATTGTCACATGATTTTTTCTTTCAAACAACCTAGACAAAGCAAATTATTTGTGCTTTTATAGCAATAAGGGTAATATTAAAGGAATATTTAAGAATTGTAGCGATAGAACTAAAAGGCAGGTAGGGTTGGGTATCCATTAAAGATCATCGGCAACAAATTCTTCAACTATTGGAAAAGTTAAAATAATTTTGGTCCCCATATTCTTTTCGCTTTGAATTTCAAAATCGCCATTCAATAGTTTGGTAAGCTGGTATGCAATTGTTAAACCAAGCCCGGCGCCTTCATAATTACGAACGTAGGCGTCTTCAGATTGAACAAAGGGCTCAAATAACCTTTTAATGTCTATATCTTCAATTCCCTTTCCGGTATCTGAGATTGTGATTTTCACCTTATCGATTTCAGAACAGGAATTGATAACAATTTTTCCGGTATCGGTATATTTTATAGCATTGGTAACCAACGAGTCAACTATTTTTTCTAACTTTATCCAGTCCGTTTTTACATTCAGAATTTCGCTGTCCAGCGCTAATTGAAATACCAGATTTTTCTTTTCGGCTTCTAACAATTTCTTATTGTAAACAGACTTAAGCACCTGGTTGCAATTAAGCGTTACCAGATCAAGCTCGACTTCTCCTGAGTATATTTGAAAGACTTCTACAATATTATTAAACAGATTGAGTACACGGCTTAATACATCTTTGAAGGAACTTATCAATTCTAATATTGCATCATATTCTTGATTCTTGATGCTATCATCTATTATTTCGGAATATCCTACAATCGCATTAAAAGGCGTACGAATTTCATGTGACATATTTTCTAAGAAAGCCGTTTTCATTTTATTTAGACTAATTTCTTTCTCATAGGCTTTTTTAAGTCGCTCCTGATAAAGCATTTGATCCGTTATGTCATGCATTCCGACAACGTAAATATCTTCTTTTTCTAGATCGTCCTTGATTATAGAAATTTTTACACTATACTGGCTGTTAACAGAATTAACAAACTTAAATTCGACAAAAGATTTATCGTTGCCGTCAAATTGTTTTATTGAATTCTTTATTTCATTCAAAAATTTGGGATTTAAGATTGAATCAATTTCTTTTTTAACAGCGGTTACTTTGTTTATTGAAAATATTCTGCAGAAATTTTCATTTGCGTTTTCAAATAAAAATTGTCCGTCTTTGTTCTTAAAGATGAAAAGCAAATCAGAAATATTATTAATAATGGATTTAAGGCGTCTTTCAGACTTTCTAATGAAGAGATTTTTTAGGATATAGTTAGTAATATCGTTTGCAGTTAAAATAAAATTAAGGGTATCCTTACCTTCAATAAAAATTGGATTTAATTTCAACTCTTCATAGAGCGTATTGCCATCAGTACCGGTCGAAGAAATAATTTTATTCCACACCTCAACTTTATTTATTGCATCTTGCAGCTCCTTTTTATCCTCGTTGGTTAAATAAAAAGCAAGCGAATCAACGACTGATTGATTATAGATAATTTCAATTCCTGTTCTTAATATTTTTTCAAAGGAGGTGGTAGAGTAAGTAATTATTCCCGATTCATTTGTAATAATAATCGGCACATTGCCGTATTCCAAGGCATTGTGAAGATTGTTTATTCTATCTTCAAGCTTGTTTTTTTCTCTTAATGATTTGAAGACCAAAACAAAATATTCATGTTCTTCAATAAAAATTCTTTCGGCTTGAACGTTAAAGTCACTTGATTCTAAGTTATGTTCGGGGGAGTAGAAAAGATCGAACTGCATATTGTTATTGCTGCTGTTCGTTAAAATTAACAGCATGTTACGCAAGTCCGGCTCGGAGTTAAGCTCAAAGAATTTTTGATTGTGGTAAAATTTAAATATTTTTAAAAAGGAACTATTTGAAAAAATAATCCGGAATGTAGCATCGACAATTGCCAGTGGGCTGCTATCGGACATGTGGTAAAAGGATTCAAATTCCGAAAAAGAGATGAAACTCTTAGGTTCGTTATTATCTATATTGTTGTTAAATTCAGTCAATTTTGGATACGTTAATTTTCTTAATAACTAATAAATCGTCGTGGTTATTCTTATTTTTTTCAGCTACACTCAATTTCAAATTTGCAAGTTTGTCAATAAAAATAAAAATTTGATTGTTTAATAAGTCAAACTCTTTCATAATTCCGTTTATGATGTCGTTAACAAAATCATCAAGGACAAATTTATCTCTTATAGTAATATCTCCTAATAGATTCGATTCTTCCACTCTTTGAAAGAAGAAGTTAAGTGACAAAAACTTTATAAATAATGGATCCTGGTTATAGTTTGTTCTACCGACATATGAAGAAATATCTGTAATAATTTTTTTCTTGGGTTTCTTGCTATCAATTTCTTTGATTACCAAATAGTTTAGTAGCTCCAGTTTACTATAATTTGCCAGGTCAATTGTAGTTTGGAATTCTAAATTTGAGACAACAAAATCGAGGAAAAGTTTATCGTTAACAACATGCTTAAATTCCTTCAGTTTCCAATTGATTTGGTTAACATACTTAAGCGAGGGTGAAAAATCCACCTTATCGTGCAAATCTAAGCGGCGGGCAAAATTAATATTTAATAAATTGCCGGAATTAGCCGTCTTAGAAGCCTTATTATAGCCGCTTCCAGCTGATATATTATCAATTTTATTTAGTATACCCATAATTCCTCAAATTATAATCGAAAAAATGGGGAAATAATTTAGGGGATATCGAAATCAGTCGAGTTTCAGCATTTTATTATCAGAAGTATAATCGATAATTTTCGGGTTTTGCAGGTGAGTAAGGTCATTTACTAAAATTTTTATCCGTTCGATTGATTGGGATATTATATTGAAGTCTTCAGCAAAGGATTTTTTCTCAGTTTTTTCAATTTTCTTAATTTCTTCTTCAATATTATGGATAGAAACTACTAAACTACTTAAAGGGTTGTTAATTTTATGTCCGATTGTACAAGCCATTTCGATAAGGGCTTTATTGTGCTCAATTTTAATTAGCTCGTTTTGGAGATTATAAATACGTATACCTGAACGAATCCGTGCAAGCAATTCCTGGTTTTGAACGGGTTTAACCAAAAAGTCGTCAGCTCCTAAATCAAGACCAGTAACTCTATCTTTTAAGGAAGCTCTGGCAGTGAGGATAATAAAATAAATTATTCTTAATATCATCTCTGTTACGGTTTTTAAAATATATAACTATAAACAGCTAATATTCGTGGCTTCTAATTCCAATATTATACCACTATAAATAATTGATTTTTAAGGCTATAAATGATATTTGGGTTGGCTTCTTTCCTGATGTTGGCTAACTTTAGCCATTTCTCCCATCTGCTAAATTATTTTTTTTGTGCTTGGTTATTAGGATAAAAATGGATGTACTATAATCTTTTTTCCCCTCTTTTGTTGAGCTTTCCTTTTTGGGGGTTTCATATTAGGTGAGATGAATGACAAAATTTTATTCGTTGCTAATGCAACTTACCCCCACTCCTCCAATATTTCCCTTGCCATCTTCT
>JAJYCM010000195.1 GCA_021778375.1 Bacteroidota bacterium | reverse complement strand
ACAGTTATAACAGCTTACACACCTTTCGAAATCAACTTCTTTATTTTCGCGGTCAATACATCCGGCTTTGCAGACACGTTCGCATAGTTTACAACCGATACAGTTTTCCTTTTCAATATCAATTTTGAAGAGTGAATACTTAGACAAAATACCGAGCAAAGTTCCTACCGGGCAGACTGTGTTGCAGTAGAGTCTCCCTTTCTTTAATGACAGATATGCTACAAAGGAAAAAAATGTTAACGGAAACAGAAGCAAATAAATTGTGGGGTAAAATATCCCCACCGGGTTTATTAGAAATATTCTATTTTGAATTAATATAGATGCGGCAAAATTATTAACGAAAATTATAGACGGCTTTAAGAGCAATGTTATTATTCTTCCGAAATTGCTGTAAGGATCAAGCAAGTTGATAAAAATCATACTTCCTAATATCAAAGATAAAATTGACAACCCAAGAAATGAATAACGGAGAATTTTATAAGACTTTGTTTTGCTGAAATATTTTTTTTTCTTAATCTTTCTTGAAAGGAAGGAGAAGAAATCCTGTAGAGTACCTAAGGGGCAGATTGTCGAACAATATACTCTGCCAAAAAGAAGAGTAAGAGAAATGATTAGAATAAAACCAGCAGCGCTGAGACTAACAGCTCCCGCAAACTTTATAGCCGAGGGAATGAATTGTAGAAACGTAAAATAATTTGAATAGCGGGGAGAGAGAATATTTCCGAAATCCATGAATAAAAGTAATAAAGCAACAAAAAAGGTAAGAGATATAATTACTCTTACCTTTTTTAGATACACAAGTTTCATTAATCTAAATTATTATTCTATTTATTTTTAATTTGGTAAGGTTCATCGTACCGATTTTCATTTCATCTGCTATTTTAATATATGGTATATCTGCCGGCTCAACTCCGAAAAGTTTAGCGGCTGCAGCATCGGCTGCAACAATATCCGTTGAGAGTATTTGAGACTTCATTAATACTAAGTCTTCTCTTGAAACGCCACGGGGCCCATTTCTTTTCATAACAAGATAGGCATCCACAACATTTAGATCGGGTTTTCGGTACAAAGAAAAGTCAGCGATACATTGATGAAGGTTATTTTGATGCCAGTATCCGCGATCCCAAACAATCCCCATTAAATTTTTCATTGAGGCTGTTAGTTTAGACGAGCTATGATGTTTAAGTACAGGTACGTTTATAAATACATCTGCACTTAATATTAACTCGTGAACTTTTGCTTCACTCATTACTTTTCCGCCTTTGAATGTAACATCGTGGTAATAACTTTCGCTATCGGCGGAGACAATTTTCCCTCCTGTGCTTTTTACTACACGCTCTATTCCGCTGTCAGAATAGCATCTCGACCAGTTATCGCAGGTATGGTCAAAAACAAAAATATTTTTGGCGCCGGCATTAAAGCAATGTTGAATGATTCTTTCCACAAGTTTTGGATTTGTATTCCCTGCTCTTTCCGGGGAAACATCCCATCCGATATTTGGTTTGACTACAACTGTCTGAC
Source organism: Bacteroidota bacterium (assembly GCA_021778375.1). GTDB lineage: Bacteria > Bacteroidota > Ignavibacteria > Ignavibacteriales > Ignavibacteriaceae > FEN-1297. The sequence goes on along the minus strand of JAJYCM010000195.1, from coordinate 3,810 downwards.
CCTTCTTAACAAACTGCTGCATACCTCCGAGAGAGGCAATGGCTCTATCGAACATAACATCGGGTTCACCACCTTTTACAGCAACAAGATCGTATGGGATTTTTTGTGAAATAAGATTATGTGCAAACAGATTGGAATAATTTCCCAGGGCACCTGATGCGCCAAAGGCAAATGCTGCCGCAGCGCTCTTTTTCAAGAATTCTCTTCGTTCCATTTTACCCTCTTAAATATCGACTAACTAATTAATTGATTTTATTGAGTCAATTAATATTTATACAAATTTATATTTTTTTTTGAATTGTTTAAAGAGAAATTATTTCTGAACTAAAAAAAATAATCCTTAGGTGTATTACTATTTTGAGAGATGAAATTTAGTACTATCCCTTCACGCAGTGCATAATCGGAAACCACTAATTCATTTATATTAAAAAGTTCAAATATTTTTGAAAGAATAATTATTCCTGCAGGAATAATATCTGCCCTTTTTTCCTCAATCCCTTTGATTAAAAGCCTTTCGGCTGTAGTTCTACTATTCAGAATTTCATTGGCAACTATACGCAATTCCTTTTGTGTAAAAGAAAAACTGTTTAGCGACTTACCGCGACTTCCCTTCCCATTAAATTTTATCATACCGGCAATTGACTGAACAGTGCCTGAAGATCCGGCAGCTATTTCAAATCTTTCGTCAGTAATAATTTTACTATTTGATAAGATTTGTCGTTCTACGAAAGCCGCACAATCACCGACTGACTGATCTGTTAAGATGAAATCGTCAAAGAATTTTTTACTTAATCTAACCGCACCAATCTTGACACTTTCTGCAAATATTATTTTCCCTTCTTCCGCTAAAATAAACTCTGTACTGCCTCCCCCAATATCAATGCAAAGTGACTTTTTCTTTTCAAGTGATAATGCTTTTGAAATACCAAGGTAAATTAATTTTGCTTCCTCGTTTCCTTCTATAACTTCGATGAAAATACCGGCATCATCATAGATCCGTTTAATAAACTCACTTCTATTGTTTGCCTCTCTAACAGCGCTTGTAGCTATTGCTTTTATTTCTGCATTATAAAAATTTGCAATTTTCTTAAAACCTGATAGAATTTTTACCGCCCTGGATATTTCTTCATCTGATATGACGCTTAAAGCATTTCCGTTTAACGAACCAAGCCTAATTACTTCTCTTTCTTTATCAATAACCTTAAAAGAACCGTTCTCCAGTATTTTTACTATAATTATATGGAATGAATTAGTTCCTACATCGATAGCGGCAAAGTATTTATTTTGCATTCTGCGAACTCCTATCTTTTTGGGTTAGGAAAGGTAGACATAATTCATAAACTTCATCTATCGATATTTCATCAATTAATTCTGATTTTCTAATAAAAATCTTATTGCTCCCCGAAGGAGCCCAATTATATGGATTGGTCGGACCAAAGATTGATATTTGAGGAGTGGCGGTGGCACCGGCAACGTGCATGATCCCCGTATCGTTTGTGATAAACAAATCCGAAATTGAAATGAGTGCAGCGACTTCCGGAATACTTTTATTTAGATAAAACCCAATTTCAAATGGAATATTTTGTTTTATATAATTAATTTCTTCTTTGTCGGAATTACTTCCCGTAATATAAATTTTAACATCGAAATTTTCATTTAACTTTTTAATAAGATCGACAAATTTAATTAACGACCATCTATTTGGAATTTTACCCGCACCGGGATGAATACCGATTAACAAATCAGAAGGTTGGCGATCTAGACCATCAACAAAATTTTCTGCAGCTTTGATATTTTCATTATCAAAAGAAATTTCAGAGTTAAATTTATTAGTGTTAATTCCAAACGGTCTTAAAATATCAAGTATTCTATCAGCGACATTTGAATCGGGTGAGCGGCGCCAGTCGAGTGGAACTCTTCGATCAAAAAGAAAAGCGCTTTTGTTCTCAACTCCGTCAAGGGACTTGGGTCCGATTCGAATTTTTGCGTTGGCAAACCGAGCCAGCAAATTACTAGTAAATGAAATTGAAACAGTTACCGGTACTATAACTAGATCAAAATCTTCACGAAGGAGTTTGATAAATTTTGTAAGATAGAATGGATTATATAATTTTCTTTTATCAAAGACGAAGTATCTATCGATTAATTTATTTTTTACTATTCCGAAATAATTTTCAGGGCTGACTATCAATGTAGTCTTACTAAGAGGGAATGTTTCTTTGATAGCTCTAAAAATAGATACGCCGGCAAGCAAATCTCCAAGTTGATTATGCTGCCGTATTATTAAAATGTTTTTAGGAATGCCTATTTCAAGTTTTTGGTTTTCCTGTATACTAAGATTTTTTTTGATAAATCCATAAACCAATTTTGAAATAATGTTCTCTTTTGCCATTTGCAGTGGCTTACTCTTTTTTCTTCTCTGAATCTGATTTTATTTCAGTGTAATCGACTTCTTGTACATCTTTATATTTTGATGTGGTTTTTGATTCCTTATTAGGTTGATTGTATTTGTTTGACGGATCTCTTAACGCCGGAATAAAAAACCTCAGAAATAGCCCTACTCCTTTAAAAATGATATAAATTATAAATCCCCAAAATAAAAGCTCAATCATTATCCGGTAATCCTTTTTGATTCAGGCTTAAAATATTCTATTAAGCCTCTGTCTTCCCTAAATATTTGTTTAAATAATTCATCAAAATCGTTGTCACTGTTCACAAAGTCTATTTCGGTACTATTCACAATTAACAATGGTGTTGTGTTATATCTGAAGAAATAATGCGTGTATGCTTCGCTCAATTCTTCTATATAATTAACGGTTAAATTTCTTTCGATTTTCCTATTTCTCTTTTTTATATTAAACATTAACCGTTCAACACTGGATTGAAGAAAGACAAGAAGGTCCGGCTTTCTCAGGTTTCTTGAAAGAAGCGGAAAAATAGTTTCGTATAGTTTAAGCTCCTCACCGCTTAGATTTAGGTACGCAAAAATTTTATCTTTCTCGAAGATATAATCGCACACAATATAATCTGTAAAAAGATTTTCTTGATTAAGCTGCTGCTGCTGCGTAAACCGATTAATCAAAAAAAACATTTGCGTTTGGAAAGCGTACCTTCTTCTGTCGGCATAAAATTTTTCAAGAAACGGATTAGCGTCAAACTGCTCGAAGACAAGTTCAGCATTAAGTCTTTCTTTTAATTTTCTTGCGAGAGAGGTCTTTCCTGCGCCGATGACACCTTCAATTGCAATGTATTTTACCTCGGAATTTTCGTTCACTGTGAAACTCTTAAAGTTTATAAAATCTTATCCTGAATTTTTGCTATAATAGTTTTATTTTTTTCGTCTATGCAAATATCAGAAATTTTTTGATTTAAAACAGGGTGAAACAAGTCCGGAGCAATTTCACAAAGAGGAGTCAATACAAAATCCCGGAGTTCAATCTCTTTGTGCGGAATAATAATTTTCTCATCCGAATAAACAATATCGTTGAAGAATAAGAGATCGAGATCTATTTCACGAGGTCCCCATTTGGTGTTGCTCTTCCTTCCAAGCTCGTCTTCAATATTTTTAAGGAAAATAAAAAGTTGGGATAAATTAAAGGATGTGGATATTTTTATTACGGCATTTAAGAAATTATCCTGTTCTTTTACCCCGTATGGTTTGGTCTCATAAATCGAAGAGGCAACTTCCAATGCGCAATTTGAATCATCTACTATCTTTTGAACCGCTTTCTTAAGAAAAGAAACTTTATCGCCTCTGTTAGATCCAAGCGCTATGTATGCAATATTTGTAATTTTTTAACTCCAATATTT
>JAJYCM010000008.1 GCA_021778375.1 Bacteroidota bacterium | reverse complement strand
GAACGACGCAAATCATTTACGATTATAGCATACCTGCATAATTGAAAAAGGTCTGAAAGTATATCCCTTATTTCTTCCTCTTTGAAGTGATGAAAAAAAAGTGAGGCGTGGACTAAGTCGAACTTATGGTCTTTAAATGGATTGGATTTGATATCGCCGCAAACAATATTTTTAATTATTGTATGATCTTTTAAATAAAGAGCCGCCCTTTTATTTACATCTATACTTGTAACTTCCAAGTTCTTAAACTTATTTTTAAGAGCAGTTAAAATATCAGCTGCGCCGCTGCCGACATCTAGTACTGACAATCCACCTTCCAAATATTTCTTTTGTCTTATTCTATCAACTGCCGACTCTGTTGTCGCTATGCCGCCAAGAAACTTATTTATTATTTTTAGCTCGTCTAGCGCACTATCAATTCTTTCGTCATCAATAGAAAAATTATCCATCATTTCAAGTTCATAGCTACGAGCTAGAAACATTTCGCACCTTTAAATACTGATACTTCCATCGTCAACCCCGGACCAAATGCAACGGCACAACAATAAGCATTTTCCATAATTTGATTCAAGCTTATTATCTCTTTTAAGACAAATAGAATCGAAGCCGAAGACATATTACCATAATTTTTCAATACTGTGCGAGAAGGTTTCATCTTCTCGTCACTTAGATTCAATCCATTTTGAAGAGAATCCAAAATAGCTCTGCCTCCTGGGTGCAGCGCCCAGCTAGAAACTTCATCCGGTCTTATCCCATGTGATTGTAATATATTTACTAATTGAGGCACAGCCTTTTCCAAAATTATCTTTGGCAAATCTGAAGATAACATCATTTCGAATCCATAATTACCTATTTTCCATCCCATAAAAGATGCAGAATTTTTTAATAAAAATGATTCCGTAAATATTAAATCTAGTTTTACCTTATCTTTATGATGCTTTGAATTAGTAAACAAGGCTGCTCCTGCGCCATCGGCAAATATCATGTTAGCCAATATATTATCCCGTGATGGCTCTGTCTGAAGATGCAAGCTGCATAATTCCACAGATACCATTAACGCATTTATTTCAATAGCATCAGAAGTATTTAGTGACTCAAGTATAGAATTAAACCCAATTAAAGATGCTGCACAACCCATAAAACCAATGTTGGTTCTTTTAGCTGATACAGGAATACCAAATTCATTCATTAGAAAATAGTCCAATCCGGGAGCAAAAAAACCTGTACAAGAAATAGTAATCAATCTGTTAATTTCTGCAGGTGCAATACCATCTTTTTCAAATAATTTTCCAACAGCTTCTTTTGTCAATATCTTTGACCACCTTTCATACTGAATCATTCGAGCCTCGGTGCCAGGTTTAATATATTCCCCATCCTTCGAATAAAACTTTTCTCCATTTGCAGTATTAGCATCAGCTACGACAAAATATCTAGAATTAATTCCTGAATGTATGGATGCCGAGTCGATCATTCTTCCTATAGCCGGTCGAACAGACATCCTTTTCTTAAGCTCTTCAGTAGCTAAAGCTTGTGAAACTTTATTTGGAGGGTTAGCCGTTTCAATATTGATTAACAATCTTAACCTCTTTTTATAGTAAATATCTTGCACAAATAAATTTAGATTTGATCCGCTGTTTAATTTACATTTTTTATGATTAAATTCGCTATATAATAATTAATACATTAGTGATGAAAAACGTATTATTCATAACATATTACTGGCCGCCTTCTGGTAAAGCCTCGCTTCATTGGCCATTGAAGATGATAAAGTATTTGCCTCAATTTGGCTGGCAGCCTTTTGTATTGACTATTGAAGAAGACACCTTTTCCGCAAAAGATGAAAGCCTATTAAAAGAAATAGACAATAATTTGAAAGTATTTAAGTCTAAGTCTTTTGAGCCTTTTGATCTTTATAAAAAATTTACCGGTAAGAAAAAAGACGAACAACTTATTGCGTCCGATACTATTTCAACGGTAAACAAAAGTTTAACTCATAGAATATCGATATGGATTCGAATGAATCTCTTCATTCCTGATGCAAGAGTAGGCTGGTATTTCAATGCAGTTACTCAAGGGAAAAAGATTTTAGAAAAGGAAACAATAGATGCAATTGTTTCAATCGGACCGCCGCACACTACTCATTTAATTGGAATGACTTTAAGCAAACAAACTCATGTCCCGCACATACCGGTTTTCATAGATCCGTGGGTAGACATAATTTATTACAAAAATTTTAAACGAAGCAAGCTTACTTTAATGATTGATAATTATTTGGAAAGGAAAGTTCTCTTAAATTCAAAAGCTGCTGTTTTTGTAACAAAAACGATGCAGGAAGATTATATAAAAAAATATCCCTTATTAAGGGATAAATCGGAAGTTTGTTATTGGGGATATAATGAAGAGGATTTTGAAAATATTACGCCCTCTTATACTAAAGAAGAAATAATTGCACATGCGGGAAATATATTTGATTATCAGAACCCTAAGGCTTTTTGGATAAGAGTGAAAGATGAAATTGATAAAGGTCGTAACATTAAAATTAAATTTATCGGAACAGTTAGCGGCGGAATAAAGAAAGCAATTGAAGAAAGCGGATTAACTTCAATAACAGAATTTTTAGGATTTCTACCTTACAAAGTAATGCTGGAAGAGCTAAGCCGGGCATCCTATCTACTTGTATGTGCAACCGAGCCGAGACATGTACCGGGGAAGTTATTCGAATACCTTAGAATTGGCAAGCCTATTATAGCATTTGGTAAAGATAATGATGAGGTAAGGAAGATTTTAGAAGATACAAATGCAGGAATGATGTTCGATTACGATGAAGATGGAAAAAATTTCTTTAGAAATAGCAGCAGATTTAAAACAGATCAATCATTAATAAGTTCTTATACTAGAAAAAACATAGCTCTTAAATTGTCAAAAATATTAGATAGAACTAACAATTAAGATCTTACTTTTTATAAAAAGGAAGAAGTTCTATTTATAAAGGATAGGGTAGTCTTCAGAAAATAAAATGTGTAAAATAGAGATAAATCCATTTCGTCTTCCTTTAAGAAATCATTTGTAGTTATTTAACATTATAGCCGCTTGCAAATGAAATATTCATAATATCATTTCCAGGATTTCCGGTATAGTAAAGTCTATATTCATTACCAACCTTAATAAAACAAGGATAGTCAATTTGTGCCCATTTAGAGACAGTTTGATTTGCTGTAAAGATAGGAGTCTGGTATTCCTTAGTCCAATGTAAGCCATCGCTTGAATACGCAAGTCCATAACTATCTTGTGTAGCCTTTGCATCGTCTTCTCGATTTGTATAAATCATTTTAAATATTCCGTTGTCATAAATAACGGATGGGAATGCAATCCCAATTCCTTCCCAAGAAAAAGTCACTTTCAGAATCGGGTTGTCTGAATATTTAGTCCAATTTATTCCGTCGGTTGAAGTGGCAACATTTATACTAGATTCATTAAAGTTTGTAATTGGGCTAGTCCAATAATACATATAATATTTACCATTAATCTTTAAGACAGAAGATGCAAAGGTATAATATTGACTAGAACTGTCTCCAGTCAATACTGGTGTAGGATATCTTGTCCAATTAATTCCATCGTTAGATAAAGCCAAACCTACGCTATGATGTCCATAACTTACTCTAACTCCATTATAATATAACCGATATATATCTCCATCTTTGAGAATTGCGCCGGGCGCAATAGCATAATCGTCCCAAGTACCTGCTGAATCCTTATCAAGTACAGGCTGATTAAGTTTACTTGTCCAGTTTATACCATCAATAGACTCAGCATACCATACGTTGCCTCCACGATAAGAATAACCACATATGTAGTACATTTTATAGATCCCATTATCATAAAATATTTTTTCTTGAGAAACACTTTTGGGAAAAGCGGGGCAATCGTAAGTTGCAAAAACTGGGTTATTAATATAGTCAGTAAACATTTCTTGGGTTTTTCCCCAACTTACAAAAACAATTATATTCCCAGTTCCAGACGAAGTTGGGACTAGAGTAAGGCTTACAAAGGTTGTTGTTCCGTCTACCACCTGGACATCTGACTGGCCAGAATATATTGTTCTACCATTACTGTCATCTGCTTGAACTAACAAATGCCATGTACCTACTGAAATATTCTGAAATGATATGTCTGCAGTACTGTCCGATCGAAGATTTAGAGTCCCAATTAATGTATCAGCATCGGCTTTAGTAAGATAGGCAAATACAGAAACAACATTTTGAGGTGCATTTGTTTTATCAATTTTAAGTGAGACTTTTCCGGTTGAATTTGAATTATTGTTTGGTGAGGTAATTGTACTTTTTAAGCAGCCAACAAATGTGACTAAAACAACCAATAATAAGAAAAGTATGCTTTTCATATAAAACCCATTTTCTTATTGAATATTATTGCTTCTGGCAAAAGAAATACTCAATTGGTCGTTGCCAGTACCGCATGAATAGTAGATTCTATATTCGTTGTTGACTTTTATTAAAATGGGATAATCTATTTGCGCCCAATTGGTTTGATACTTTGTAAATACTGGACTCAGGTTTTTTGTCCAATGGATCCCATCGGATGAATAGGCAATTCCTTCTTTGTCTCTAGCTGAATTTTCATAAATCATAACAAATTTATCATTATCATAAATTACTGAGGGATATGTCACACCTATTCCTTCCCAGGGCTGCGTTGAAGTGATAATAGGGTTGCCTTGATATTTAGTCCAGTTAACACCGTCCGTAGATGTGGCTAAATTTATAGTAAATAAGTTATAATTATCAATAGGACTTGCGCTATAATAAAGGTAGTAAGTGTTATTAACTTTTAATACTGATTGTGTGCCTATATGATATTGGTTCGCATTATCTGCTGCTAAAACCGGGTTTGCATATTTTTGCCAATGAATACCGTCTGTTGAAACGGCTAGACCTGTTGATGACTGACCATAATTCTCATGGACTCCGTTAAAGTACATTTTATATACATTTCCATCTTTTAACACCGCTCCACCCCCAATTGCATGATCATCCCACACCATTACTGAATCTACGTCTAATACTGGAGCATTAGATTTGTTAGTCCAATTAATTCCATCTTGAGATTCCGCATACCAAATGTTTCCTCTACCTGAATTATATGTACATAAATACCACATTTTATAAATTCCATTATCATAAATCATTTTTACTTCAGATACTGCATTTGGGTTTGAAGGATTATTAGTGGTATTGAAAATTGGATTATTGAAATAATCAGTAAACATGCTATATGTATTTCCCCAGGTCACATAAATATCAATATTACCAGTTCCGGAAGTAACCGGTACCAATGTCAAGCTTACCGATACCGTTGCGCCTTCTACTACTTGAACATCAGATTGGCCCGTGTAGATTACTGCCCCACTTTCATCCTCTGCATTTACTAATAAATGCCATGTACCTACTGAAATATTCTGAAATGATATATCTGCTGTACTGTCCGATCGAAGATTCAGAATCCCAATTAATGTATCAGCATCGGCTTTAGTAAGATAGGCAAATACAGAAACAACATTTTGAGGTGCATTTGTTTTATCAATTTTAAGTGAGACCTTTCCGGTTGAATTTGAATTATTGTTTGGTGAGGTAATTGTACTTTTTGAGCAGCCTGAAACAATAACAGAAACAAGTAATAATACAAAAATTAAATTTTTCATTTACAATACTCCCGGCATTTAGATCAAAGATAATAGAACTTCAATATAATATCTGCTTATATTTAAGCATTTTTGCCTAAATTTTCAAATAATTTATAATATTTTTTAGCCATGTCAACAATAGAAAATCTTTCCTCAACAGTTTTTAAAGTATTAAGAGAATATTTATTGCGAAGTTCGTTGTTTTCTAAAAGATTTTTTACTGCACTTACAAACATTTTATTATTTCCTGATGGTATTACAATCCCGTTATACTGATCCCTGACAATTTCATTACATCCCCCGACATCGTATGTAACTGAAGGTACACCGCAGGCTGATGCTTCGATTAATGCATTTGGTAAGTTATCCGCCTTCGTTGGATATATAAAAACATCAGCTGCAGATAAGTATTTCGTCATATCTTCTTCGTTATAAATATAACCTAGCTCATGTATCACAAAATTCTTAAATTTATAAAGTATATTTATATTACTTTCTCCCACAATTATCAAATGCACCTTTTGATTTAATATTGAGTCCAGATTTTTAAGAATTGTAATAAGATCTGATCCACCTTTATAATTACCGCTTAATACCTTCTCAGCACTAAAAATTAAAATTTTTGCATTAGATGGTATTTCTAAAGTATTTCTTACGGATATTTTGTCCTTTTGCGAGAAAACATCTAAATCAATTCCATTTGGAATTTGAATTATACTTTTTCCTTCAAAAACTGGGCTTTGGCAGGCCAGGTCAAAAAGCCATTTAGAAGGTGAGACAATTGTAATATTTGAACTCGAATAAATCTTTTTCTTCTCTCTTAAAAGCCAATCTCCAGTATTTACACCAATTTGCGGAAAAAGCTTCTTTTCATCTCTTCCGCTTTTCATTTCTTTCCAGGAATTATCTCCAAATGTGTGTGCAGCATTAGCAGTAAAAGCCCACATATCATGAAGTGTCCACACTATAGGTGCATATTTCGAAAGTTCGATCAATAATGAGGTTTGAAAATATCCTCCATGGGCATTATGCAAACTTATTACATCTGGAGAAAATGACTTCGTTACTTTTATAATCGTTTTTGTAGAAAAAGGATGAAATTTATATTGCATCCCAATTTCATTAAAAATAAAATTTAGTCCGCGTTCTGCTAAATTTTGAAACCCTGGGTTTCTTGTTGGGATTATATTCGCATAATTCGATTTCTTAATGCCAACCAAAAAAAGGTTATCAGTATTATAATTTTTCTCTAAAGCTCTATTAAGTCTGAAAGCTGCAACGCCTGCACCACCGGTAATATCATATTTATTAATAAATAATATTTTCATTCAGTATTTGAAGAATTTATTAACCTGCATTTTGAAAAAATCGAATTCCCAGTCTCTTACTAATGCGCGAGGCAATTCGAATTTATTTGTCCATCTATGAACTTGAAAATAAAAATTTGCACAAACAAAATTAAAACCAATGTATTTACAGACTTCCAAACTGTTCTGATTGTAATCTTTTCTATTTCCAAAAGGATAAGAAAAATAATTAATCGGGTGGCTCAACAAATTTTCTAATATTTCTTTAGACCTCTTTACCTCGTCAACCTGTTCATCGTAACTTAGGATGCTTAATGGTGAATGAGTATGAGTATGTGCACCGATTATTGCTGACGGAGATTTATCCATTGATAAAAGTTCTTCACTAGATAGCATTCTATACTCTTCTCTGTTTCCATCAACGATGCTTGCCCATTCAAATAATTTTTGCGTAATCGAATCTCTAATATTTTTCTTATTGAATTTAATTAATGGATGGAGAGTTTTGTAAGTAGTTAATTTATCTTTTTCAGTAGAAGTGTTAAATTTATAAATCCGATTATTAATCGAAATCGATAATTCGCCGGGTAATCTTTTTCCTGTAAAAAAAACATTATCCAGTTTGTCCCACCACATTTCAATCTTGGTATCAATATTAGAAGTAGTAATAAAAAACAGACCTTGTGCATTAAGTGATTCTAATATAGGCAAAGCATTCGTCGCATTGTCGGCATAGCCATCATCAAATGTAATTAGGATACTATTCTTTGGAAATTGTTTTTTCTTATTTACTAAAAAATCAAACTCTTGTATTGTTAAAACATTATAATTTTTTACGAGATATTCTATTTGTCTGAAAAAATTATCTGGTTTAACGGCAAGCATTTGCTGATCATTATCCAAATGAGCTACTCTGTGATAAATTAAAACTACAGCCGGAATATCAACAAGGTTTCCAATAAATCTTTGCGGTGTAAAATAATAATTTCCCAAAATCTCTTTTAGATTCATTTTTGTAATTACTAAACCTTCTTTGCTACTATAGTAATCAACATTTGATAATCATTGTCCTTATAATCAAGTTCTTCCTTAGAAAGTTCATGAACTGCTATTCCTTCGAGAAAAGCAATTGCAGATAAAACATTTCCATAATTGTTAACTTCAACATTTTCTTTTCCAAAAACATCGGAAAATGTTCTTTTAGCTGAAAGAGAAGTAAACCTCCAATAATCACCCCAGCGATTCATATCATAACGTGAAATGTGACTTATACCAGCTAATGTCGCAAGGACTATTCCCCCTGGCTTTAGCAAATGATGTATTCCTATAACTGCATCACTAACATTATAAATGAAATTAAGTGTTTGAGTACAAACAAAACAGTCTATTTGGTTCGATGGTAATGTTTCCTTTTTTGTTAAATCCCCAATAATTGTAGCTTTCTTGTTTGAATCATCAACATGAAGTATTTCAAATGATGTTACTCCGCTATCAAATTTTTTGCAATAAGCGTTTTCAGCAATTTCAAGAACTTTTCCTTTTATATATTTTTTATTTTGAATAAGAAATTCCTCAATATAATATCTATCTATGGGAACTCCTCTATCTAGCCCGAATACTCCTGAAATTGGATAAATTGATCTTAAATTATGCCAATTTGATTTGTTAAAATTTTTGTTCCAGATTCTTTTGATTTTATTTGGGATCATAAATATCACTTCTTCATCTATTTATTGCCTGACTGCAAAAATATTAAGCTGCAGATTAAAACTTTGAATTTTTTTAATATCTTGCAGCGGTGTATTTATAGTGTTGACATGTTCAATATAATAGCGGAAATTATTTTGTGTTAATATATCTAGAAGCTTATTCAAGTTCTGAGTCGTATTAACCCATGAATGATATTCGACAAATATTCTCTTGACTTTAAGCAAACTTAATCCGCAATCAATAAGTACGTCAGTTTCTGCCCCCTCTATATCAATCTTTAAAAGATCAATTTCTTTTTCATGATCAATAATATCTTTTAATCTTATTGAAGGAACTAATATTTTATTAGAATCGTTCAAAACCGAACCGCCATCTGCACCATCTGAGCCAAACTGAACACCGTCGTTATTCACCCAAATAGCTTTACAAATCATCTCGATATCTTGGAACCCATTCATTGTTAAATTATTATTTAATAATTTATAAATGTTTGGATCTGCTTCTACTGCTTTTATCTTACATCTTGGGAAAAGGCTTTTAAAATATAAACAACTTACACCTATGTTTGCTCCGCAATCAATTATAACAGGCTGCTCCTTTTCGCAATCAAACTTGTATGCTTCATGCAAAAATATCTCCTTAAACTGAAAAACAAATGAGAGACAGTCCGCAGCAAATATCTTAAAATTTGAGAAATGTACTAATTTTACTTTTAATCGAGGGTAATTATAGTATTTTCCTAAAAGAATTAAATAACGATAATATTCTTTTTTAGTTAATACACTTAATATAGGAGCAAATTTTGTCTTAATGATTCTTAGCATAATTCTGTTGCATCATATATTGAAAATTAATTATAATATTTTGATCACTACTTGTAGATAATTATTCACTGCTCCAATTATTTCATATTTTAAATTAAATGCAGAAGTGAAGTCATAAAAAGCCTTAAATTCATGAGTAGGTACCGAAAATTCATCAAATATTATTATATCATTTTTTTTCAGAAATGGTGCTAAGTTTGCCAGCACAAACAACGTTGAACTATATAAGTCAGCATCGCAATGAATTATCGACTTTAAATTGAAATTAAAATTTTTTATAAAATCTGGGAGAGTATCTTGAAATTTTCCGGCGATAAATTCCGATCTTTTATCTTTAATTGCTGGAATCGGACTAGACATTGTTCCTTTCCTATAAAGTATTCCGTAATCTTCAGGTAGACCCGAGAAAGTATCAAATCCATAAAAACGTGATTCCGGATGCACGATATTTTCTGTCCACCATTTGAAAGAGTCCCCGCCAGATACTCCAAATTCAAAATAGTTAATTTTGTCATCCAGATTTTCTTCCTTCAAAATATATTTGTAGAGTTTATATCTATCATTATATTCTATCCTGCTATTGTAAAAATCGTCAAATTTTGGAGAATTTATTGTTGACTTCCATTTAGAATACTTGGAAAGATAAAAAATATTTAGAAATAGACCAGAAAATGGTTCAATAAAAATATGGAGCCTGAAACGAACAAAATTGGCTTTTATTTTTCTAAACAGGTATATCAATATATTATTCATAAATTTGCTAAATATTTGTAAAGATTAGTAATTATAGAAATAGAAAACCTCTTCTATAGGATTATTTTTAATTCTTATATTCTAAATATAGACATCCAAGTTATGCATTTTTGAGAATGCATCTACTAATCCAGACTTGTCTAAGTTAACTATTGGATAATCCTTAAATTTTTCAAGATGTTTAAAAAGCAGATGATGATTATACAAAAACTCACCAAGAGTTTTTCCCTCCGAGGGATGTACTTTATGCATTTTAGAAACATTGTCTTGAGAATAAAAATGATCATCTGGATAAAACATATTATTATCTTGATCTACTTCTAGATTTTTAAAATAATTATTATCAAAGCCACAAATATAGATTTTCTTAAAACCTAGATAGCATGCTGCAGCAAGTGCCTTGTAAGCCGTCATTGAAACATAGCCCCTTGGACGTAAAATATTTACTGCATTACTTGAAAACAAATTTTCGGAATCATCAAAAGGGAAGATATTCTTATATTTTATTTCCTTGAATAATGAACTTGGTGCAAATAATGAAACGTTATGTTTTATTATTTTCTCCACGTCTTGAATTATTTCTATCTTCCTCTCCTCGGATACTTCAAAATAATGAATTCCAAAATGTGCCGGATCACTTAATACATAATAATCTGGTATTACATTTTTTCCAAACTCAGTGTTGATATAAGAGTTGATTCCAAAAACAGAATAACCATTTTTTTTATATAAATTAATTTTTACTGGATCCAATAGCCTTATAGAAGGGCCATTGGCAAAAACAAAAGCTGAATCATTATTATGAATACCTTGAAGTCTTTTTGTGCGATTTAAATCATGCAAAGACGATAATGTATAGCGAAAAAAATAATTCGTTATTTTTAAATAAGTTTTAGCCCTTAATAAGAGTATTTTTTTAATTTGTAAGCTTGTGTATTCCATATCTAAAGTTCAACAGCCAAGGCATTTTCTGCACTTTAGCTGCAAAATAAAATGTAATTAGGGCAGAGAGCAAACTGGATAAAAACATCGCTTGCGCGGCTCCCACTGCCTGGTTAAAGTGAATTAGAATAAAAGTCAACGGAATATGAATAAGTGCAACAATCACTGCTTCCACTGTTAAATATTCATTTTTGTTATGATAGAAAATATAATTAACTGTAATATAATGAATTCCATTTGCTGCCTGGGCAAGGGCTAACCAAAAGATAAAAATTCCGATACCCTGAAATCTAGGCCCTAGAAAAAATTTCAAGAACCACGGACTAAACGTCGATAAAATAAAAGCAAAAACAAAATTCAGAACAACATAGATATAAGAAAATTTTACAATTTTACTTTTAACATTTAAGTTATTTTCTTTCAGTTTTTCATAAAGCCATGGTATCCAAGCATTATTAAAGGAAACTTGGATTAAACCGATGATAAGTGTAATCTGGTAGGCTACGGAATACAAGCCGGTTGCCGATAAGCCAATCATTTTATTAATAAAGATTCTATCGGTGGAAAGCATTACCCATCCTGTAAATGTGTATGGAATTAGCGGAAGTCCAAACTTTAATGCATGTCGAATATATTCTTTATTAAATTTCAGTTTTAGAAGATTATTTCTATAAAATACATAAAACCCAGCGATGCCAAAAATAAATGTAACAACAACTTGAGCATAAATTCTTCCCTGCCAGTTCATTCCGAAAACGATAATTAATAATATTGACAGCCCAAAATTAAATACTGTCTGTAAATTTTGGAATACTCCGTATAATATTGGTTTTGATTTTACCTGCCATAGACTTAATGTTATTGAAATTATAATTTGGAAAAAGTTTACAACAACTATACTCCAAAGCCAATTTTCTGGGAATTCCGAAACGCCGCTTATTTGCCTTGAAAAAATAAAAATTAATAATGATGAAATAATCGCACTTGAAATAACAAGTAACAAAGAGTTAGTAAGATATTCAGAAAAATTTATATTATCACGTTCATAATATTGCCTCGTTACAGCACCATTCATATTTAAACCGACAATTGGTGAAAACAATCCTACCAGCACTTGAAATGTAGCAAGAATGCCGTAATCAAGTGGGCTTAAGTAACGTGTTAAAACAGGCAGCAATAAGAATGGGACTGAAGCATTAAGAATGTTGGCAAAAGTATATATACTAGCAGATTTTATCAACGCCGATTTTAGATCGATCTTAAACATCAATTATTTTTTGACTTCATAAAAAATTCACAAAATTCAAAGTCAATATAAGAATCAACATCAACGGATCTCTCTGCGGGCATAATATATGCAAAAGTATTTTCACCGAAAAAACTTAAATTATTCACAACGTAATATATCCAGGCTGCATATACTGCACCGTTTAATCTATAAAATTCTGGCAACCGCTGCCTATTAGTATTTATTAAATCCTTTTTCAGAAATTCATTCATTCTTCGATCACTAGGCAATGTATTTGACCAGAGAGGATTGTGTTCCGTTTTGCAAACCGAAACAATTGAATCTGCTTTTTTTTCAAAAAGAATTTCTATACTTTTATCAATATCCGTTGAAATTCTTAGTGGTGATGTGGGCTGAAGTAGAATCAAAATATCATATTCTTCGTTGTTTCCTTTAAGCCAATTTATACAATGTAAAATAGCATCGATAGATTTACTATCATCTTGTGCAAGTTCTTTCGGTCTTAAAAATGGGACGCTGGCTTTGAATTGCTTGGAAATAGTCGCTATTTTTTCATTATCTGTAGAGACAACAATGTGATCAATATATTTACTTTGTAATGCAGTTTCAATTGTCCAAGCTATTAATGGCTTTCCGTTAAGGATCTTGATATTTTTTTGAGGAATTCCTTTACTCCCTCCCCGAGCAGGAATAAGAGCTAATATTTTTCTGCCATTTATCAAATTCTTAGTGCCTCCAAAGCTTTTTTATATTCGTTCCACTCACCAATGTCAATCCAGGATTTTTCACTTATTGGATAAACTCCCACCTTACCTCCTGTTTTAATAAGAGAAGTAATAAGGTCCGTCATATCAAAAGCCTCGTTCGTTGGAATAATTTCGAACACTTTTGAGTTTATTATATACATTCCGGTATTAATCAGAAAACTAAGTTCCGGCTTCTCAGTAATGTTTTTAAGTATTCCTCCTTCACTAATTTCACAAACACCATAAGGTATGTCAAAATGCTTTAGTGAGGCTACTATTGTAAGAAGATTTCTATTTTCTCTATGATGTTTTAAAAGTTCCACATAATCTGCTTCAATTATAATGTCGCAATTTGTTAACAAAATTTCTTTGTCAATCTTGCCTTCAAGTAATTTTAAAGCTCCAGCTGTCCCAAGGGGTTTGTTTTCATCCAAGAATGTTAAATTATAATCAGGCTGCAATTCCTCAAAATAGGATTTAATAATTTTTGCTTTATGATTTACAGAGATATAAAAATTATTAGCTTGATATCCTAGGAATTTCTCAATAATAAATTCAAGAATAGTCTTATCACCAATTGGAATCAAAGGCTTTGGAAGTATTTTTGTAAATGGATCCAGTCTAGTGCCCTTACCCCCTGCCATTATCACTACTGGTATTTCTAATCTTTCCTTATGTTTCCGTTCAATTTTCCCATCAAATAGCTTATCCCAAATTAAAAACTCAATAATTCTTTTATTCTCATCAATAATCGGCACATAGACAATTTTTAGTTTGAGAATCTTGTCTTTTACTTCTTCCAAATCATAATTGCTACCAACTGTATATGTGCCCTTGTAACAAACGTCCTTCACTTCATCATTTAATGAACCTTCCTTTAGAATCCATCTTCTAATATCACCGTCTGTTAATGAGCCAACCAATATATTGTCGCCTTCTACAACAAATAGTATTTTTTCAGCAGTCTTATCCAACTGCTTCATAGCATCTTTGACCGTAGCATTTTTATTAATTAATATACTTTTAAATTCTTTTATCATAATTTTATATTCAGAAGATCTTTTTAATCAATAATATTAATTGCAGATTTATTTAAAACTTAATTTTACCTAGCGCAATGTCTCATTAATTTTTTAACTCTAATCTCTCAAATCGAAAAATTCCTTCTTTACAATTTTCTTTAAGTTTACACTAAGTAAATACTTTTTTATTTTCTTTGCTGCATTCCCATCACCATATAAATTCTTCATATTCTGTATTGATTTATTAAAATCTGGGCTTAGCCCTTTCTTAATTGCAGATATAATAGACTTTTTATTTGGGTTACATTGAATAGTTGATTTAGAAAATATTCTACCTTTTTGCCTGTCCCCAATATTAATCGTAGGCTTCTTAAACATAGGCATTTCTACTATACCGCTTGATGAATTACCAATAATCATTTCTGAATTTTTTAAGGCTGATAAATATCTTAACTGTCCCAGCGAATCAAATGAAACGCATCTTTTTTTGTTTTTCGACACGTATTCATCAATCATTTTCATTATTATCCTCCCATCGTTATCAGCATTAGGCTTTGTAAAAATAATTGAGAAATCCATAAAGCTGTCCAATGATTTTAATAATTCGCGAAAATGTCTTTCGGAAGTATTATTTTCAAGTGTTACAGGGTGGAATGTTACAACAAAGAATGGTCTGTCTAATCTAAACGAAATAGATTTTTCAAATTCTTTTAATGACAATAATTGCATCTTCTTGATATTATCTAAACCCAATGCACCTATGTTATATACTGTTGAAGGATTCTCTCCTAACTGAATAACTCTATCTCGATATTCTTCAGTTGACGTGAAGTGAATATGCGACATTTTCGTAATGGCGTGTCTAAAGCTATCATCGTAAGCAGCAAATGTTAATTCTCCACCAGCAATGTGAGCAACAGGTATTCTTAATACTAAAGCAGCAGCTACAACACAAAATAATTCAAATCTATCTCCCAAACCAATGAGCAAATCGGGATTCAATCTTTCTAATGCTTCTGAAAAAGAAATCATTCCTAACCCCATTGCCTTATTAACTCCTACTGCACTATTAGAAGAAAGTAAAATTTCAACTTTTTCAACTTTACTAAATATTCCTAATTTAATATCCTTGTAGGTATTCCCAAATTCCGGTGATAGGTGCATTCCAGTTATTATTATCTGTAGCTCGATTTCTGATTCTGTAGCTAATTCGTCTATTAGTGGACTTAACAATCCATATTCAGCTCGCGTGCCAGTAAAAAAACAAATTTTTTTTTTCATAATGTAATAAACTCATCTTTACTATAATCTTTATTTGCTGATCTACCTAATACAATTTCCCACATTTTAGGACTTAGTCCGTTCCCTGGTCTTTTTAATCCGATATTTTCTTCTGTAAAAATATCACCTTTTTTTATCGCTATTAACGAAACTATACTTTTTCTAACAATATTAATATTTTTTTCTTCAGACTTAGAAGGTTGCTTAATTCCGTTGCCAAGGGCATTCTCAATGTTCCTAATTGCTTTTACCATTTCTGCAAATTCATGAGGCTCAAGTGACGCTTTATGATCGGGTCCCTCCAGATTTTTGTCAAGTGTAAAGTGCTTCTCAATTACTTCAGCACCAAGTGCAACAGCTGCAATAGGTATTTCAATTCCATTAGTGTGATCTGAGTAACCAATTTTTACGTTGAAAGCATTTTTTATGGTGATCATCGCTTTTAAATTAACATCATTATAAGGTGTTGGATATTCTGTATTGCAATGCAGAACTGTAATTTTATGTTTATCTGTGCCATTTCTAGTTAATACGTATAAGGCATCCTCTATTTCGCCCAAGTTTGCCATTCCGGTTGAAAGTAATATATTTTTATTTAGCTTTGCTATTGATTTCAGATAAGGATAATTCGTGATCTCACCCGATGGAATTTTATAAAAATTCATTTCAAGTTTTGCGATAAAAGCAAGAGATACCGGATCAAAAGCTGTGGTCAAGAATTCTAATTTTAATTCATCGCAAAAATGCTTTAATTCAAAAAATGAATTTAATGGCAAATGAATTTTTTTTGCCATTTCTAGTTGCGATTGGCCAGCATCTGTGTTTTTAAGCTGATAACCTGCCTTAGGTGCATTTGATATCATAACCTCTTCAGGAACAGCTGTCTGGAACTTAATAATATCCGCACCAACATTCTTAGCTTCTATTATCATATCTTTTGCAAGCTTTATGTCTCCGTTATGATTAACTCCTGCCTCAGCTATTATTAGCACTTTATTATTCATGAAATTTTATTTTCTCTATTTCTTTTTGGATTTCTTCTTATTAACTATATCTTTTATCACTTTCCAATTTTCAAATTTTATCGCTCTATCATCTATCCAAATATCCCCCACTGGTTTGCCCAACATTAGTTGATGATATTTTAACCTGTACTTTTTCAGCCATTCCGTTGTCATTTCAAATTCTGCCCAAGTTCTTGCAGAATAAATAATTATCGTATTTCCTTCTTCGTATAATTTATTAATAGTCTCAATGGCATTCGGCAAAGGTTTCGCAAGACTTCTGCTAAAAGTTCTTTCTTCAGTACAAATTGTCCCATCCAAATCAATAATTATTTGCAAATGAAAACCTCACTGTAACCTCGTGCCATTAATAAATTTTCTTTCCATTTATTAATCTTATCAACGGGCATATTCAGACTATCTTTTAATATAAACAATGGTATATTTAATCCTGCTTCAATCGAATTAATCACACCGCCACCTAATCTAGGGTTAATTTCTATTAAATATGGTAAATTATTTTCATGACTTATTATAAACTGAAGTGTAATTGGTCCAACAAATTCTCCACTACTTAATATCTTCTCCGTTATTGAAATGATCTGTTCATTTCTTTTAGTTATTGATTTAATAGATTCTCCGCCAATTACTTCAAGCCTTATTCTTGGAATTATCCCCACTATTTCTCTATTTCTATTTACATAAGCATCAACCGTATATTCATCGCCTTCAATAAATTCTTGTATAATATATTGTGACGAGTTTTCTTTTTCAAGGAAATATTTCTCGTCTAATTCATTATTCAAAATATAGATACCCTGGGAAGCCGAGCCCTTTTTAGGTTTAGCAATAGATGGGAAGTGTCCTGTTTTCTGCGGAATTAATACACCAATTTTATCGAACCATTCGTTAGCTTTTGATTTATCGTATGTAATTTCACACATCTCTTTTGAGGAAGATGGAATAAATACATCTATTTCAGTATCTTTTAATTTCGCAGCTAACATTATTGCTGGATCCACACAAGTAACAATTATGTCTATACTATTGTGAACTAATTGATTTTTTATATCAGTGACTGCTTCTGAATCATTCCATTTTTTCCCGACTATAATTGTACAATATTTTGAAACAGCTACATCTAATGTTTTTTCATATGAAAACAAGTTTAGATTAAATCCTATTTCCAGGCCAGCTGATATAAATCGTTCTATTAAAGAAATTTTCTTCCCTGCGCCAAGGAATAATATATTTAGTTTTTTATTATTCAATCATTTCACTGTATTTTTCTAATACTTGCAATGTGCAAAAATTATTATGATTTTATCCTATAACTACTAGGGATGTTTACTACTCTTTCTTCAAGCCAATTTGCGTTATCTAAATTGCTTGTTTGACATAAATTATACATTCCCAACTTACTCATAAGTCGCCAAATTGGTCTTGTCATAATGTTATTATCGTGAGTATATGTTAGAAACGCATCCTTTTCTTCTTTACCTTTAAGAATAATTGCATTTAGCCAGTAGTTCGAACTTGAATTTAAAGGCTCATTAAAATAATTAATCTCCGAGTCCTTAAAAAAATTGCGGTATATGTTTGACGTTTCACGTTTATTTATCAAATATTTATCGAAAAGTTCCATCTGCGCAACACCTATTGCAGCATTAATATTTGTCAATCTATAATTATATGCTATAACATCATGCACATAGTCCCATTTGTGAGGTATTTTACCAGTCGTAGTAATATGCTTTGCCTTTTTTGCAAAATCTTCATCGTTGGTAATTATCATTCCACCGCCGCCTGTAGTAATCGTCTTATTACCATTGTAACTTAATATACCTGCTAATCCAAAAGTTCCTGTATGCTTTCCTTTATAAAATGAGCCTAGTGATTCCGCAGAATCTTCAATAACTGGTATATTATACTTACTACCTATATCAATTATTTCATCTATTCTGCAGGGGTGACCAAAGGTGTGCATTGGAACGATTGCGGAAATGCGTTTATTTGTAATTTTATTAATACAGTCTAAATTTTTAGAAAATTTAGTATTAGATTTTAGCCAATCAGCAAGTTTGTCCGGAGACATTCCCATTGTGTCTAAATCAACATCAATAAATACCGGCATTGCGGCAGTATGAGCTATTGCATTTGCAGTAGCTACAAATGTCAACGGTTGGGTAATTACTTCATCGTAACTTTGAACACCAGCAATTTGAAGTGCAATCTGAAGTGCAGCAGTACCATTAACCATAGCAATTGCATACTTTGCTCCAACATATTCTGCTGTCATTTCTTCAAATTTGGTTACATATTTTCCCACATATGAAACATATGTAGAATCAATACATTCATTGAGGTATTCTTTCTCCTTGCCCATAAATACCGGTGCATGAAGTGGAATAGGATCCATTCCTGGGTAAAGTGATTTTACTAGTTCTATAAATTTATTAAACATTGTAAATAGCTGTTTTATATAAATGAATATTTTTCTTCAAGAATATAATGGTCTCTTCTAAACCCGTTCTTAAATTGAATTTAGGAGTCCATGATGTATTTTGTTTGAGTTTATTATTATTACACATTAATCTTTCAACTTCGCTATTCTCAGGCCTCACTCTTTGATTATCCATATCAATCTCTATTTTTTTATTAAGCAAATCAGAAATTAATATTGCTAGATCTCGGATGCTAATTTCTTCGTTCATGCCTATATTAGTTATTTCCCCAAAAAGTTTCTTAGACTTATAAATTTCTATAAATCCATTGCAAGTATCTTTTACAAATGTCAAATCTCTTGTTGGATTAAGATTTCCTAAACTTAATTTTTCTCTTCCAGATAATATTTGAGAAATTACTGTTGGAATAACCGCTCGCGCCGATTGTCTTGGTCCGTATGTATTAAACGGTCTGACTATCTTAACCGGTAAATTAAAAGAACGAAAGTAACTTATTGCCAACTGATCTGCAGCTATTTTTGAAGCTGAATACGGTGATTGACCAACCATCGGATGCGTTTCATCAATCGGTACGTATTGAGCAGTGCCATAAGTTTCACTAGTAGAGGTAACTAATATTTGTTCAAGTCCCAATTCTTTTGAAGCTTGTAATATATTGTAAGTACCATTAATATTTGTCTCTATATATGCCTTTGGAGAAACATAGGAGTACGGGATACCAATTAATGCAGCTAGATGAAATACTGCATTACAGCCTTTTAATGCATTATATACAGAATCATAATCACGAATATCACCTGTAACAACCTCAATTTTATCCTTATATTCAGATTGCTCTAACCAACCCCAATTGTTTTTTGAATTATATCTGACAAAAGCTTTAACCGTATAACCAAGTCCAACACATAGTTCACTCAAATGTGAGCCTATAAATCCTCCGGCACCAGTTATCAAGATTTTCATAGATAAAGTCTTTCACTTAAATAAAAATTAAAAGTATTTATCATATTTGTCATTCAGATAGTGCTACGTCATCTTTCTTAGATTTTTTATAATTCGTAAAAGCAGCAAACAATAATCCTATTAGAAGAAAACTATTAAGAGTAAGAGAAATGTTTTTCCCTATATAATAACTTTTAGGAGCATAAATAAAGTTCACTTTATGTGTCCCCTTCGGAACAACAATTCCCATAAAACCATGATCAATCTTGTAAATATTTGCTATTTCACCATCTATTTTTACTTCCCACCCTTTAGGGAAATAGGTATCACCAACAAAAAGAAAATTATTACCGCTTGCTTTCACATTCAAAGAAATTTCTTCATCGGAATATTTTGTTATGTGTATAAACGCTGAACTATCAGGCTTTTCAACCTTTAATGTCCCATTTTCCAAGAAACCAACTTTTTGCGGATCAAATTCATCTCGCTTAACCATTTCCAGAAAATCAAGAGCAGGTTCTGTAGCAATCGAATCAATAAAATATACTCGCGGTAAAGCATTTTGGTTAATATAAAGTACACTATGCTGATTTATGTCTACTTCTTTTAAACCAGGAAAATTTACCGGCTTCTCAGTAACAATATATTTTACATTCAACATTCGCCAAAGTGTTTTATTAGCAGGTCCAACTACATCAATAAAGTCTTGGTAGCTTCTCGGCTTAATACCGGAGTAACCGTAAAAATCTTCTAATAAAAAATATACATGAAAGTCCTGGTTTGAATTAAATGAGCCTGGAGTTCCATCCTGTTTTAGATTTAATAATCTAAAAGGTTCTTTGTCCTTCATTGCCTGAATTTCTTGTACATAACTCGGTTTCTGAAAGGAATCCTTAACTTCAGGATTGTTTATGTAATTTTCAGCACGCAAATCTATTCTCATTAAATCAAATAATGATAAAGCCAAAATAAAAATTGTAAGCGTGTCAAAACTAATTTTCTTCTTTATGAAAAAATAAATAATTAGACAAACCAACGCTATTAGTGCAAGATTGATAAAAAGATCAGTTGTAAACATTGAAGCCATGTAGTCATAAATCGGCTTTAGCCTCTCTCCTTTTGCTCCTGAATCAATTATCCTATTTTTAAACCAATCAGATAATGAAGAATTTAACAATACTGATACAATAAATACTGCTCCGAAAATTATTGTCATCCTTTTAAGATATAATCCCCATTTTATTTCTTTTTCTTCAAGCATTTCTTTGAATCGCATTAAAGAAAGACCGGCAAGAACAGGAAAACTTATCTGCACTAGCACAAGTATCATCGAAGGGACTCTAAATTTATCAAAGAAAGGGAAATAGTAAAACATTAAATTGAAAATAGGTGAAAAGGTCTTTCCAAAAGAAATTAATAATGATAGTGAAATTAGTATTGTTAAAAATCTTACAAACGGTAGTTTCCAATTAATAATAATTGAAATTAATCCGAGAAAGAAAATAATTACACCCATGTACATTGGAACATCCACAAATGGCATTTGTCCAAAGTAAGTATTAACAGGCACGCTTTGAAAATTAGATAGCTCTCCATAATAGGTGGAATTTCCAAAACCGTAAAATGATGGGACTATAAACGTTAAAACTTCGCCAGGCGAAAATGACCAACTTGTAGCATAATCATAAAAATCCGATTGCTCTTTTTGACTAGTTTGATTTTCTAAAATCCCCTTAGTCCCCCTTGTAGAATAAGGAGTATATTCGTAAGTCTGCATGTAATTATCATAACTCATCAGCAATGCTATTACTAAAGCTGCAACAAATACTCCCGCAGATTTTAAAAGATTCATTAAGTGCTGATGATCTTTTGCTTTTAGATAATGGAAAAGATAATAGATGAAGTAAATACCTATTGAAAAAAATGTATAAAAAATTATTTGCACATGCAGCGGCTCGAGCAAAAGATGTATTCCTATAATTAGTAGAATAAAGTGAATAAGTTTGATTTCTTTTTGCATTTTTAAAAGCAATAGGAATAGCAGAGGATAAAATGCCAAGACAGCAAGCTTAGTAACATGCCCAATGTAGACGAACACAATTATTCCTGTACTAAATACTGTTACCAGAGAAACAAGGAGTGAGATCAAAAGACCAGCCTTAAAAAACCTCATAAAAAGGAAAGTAGTAAGAGCTAAAATAAAAAGATGAAATGTAACAGCAGCATAAGGAACAGACGCAATTTGGGATACAGAATTCTTTACACCATTATATGCAAATGAAAAAAAATCATACCATCTGCTCGGACCAAACGACATTGCTGACGGCATGCCACAAAATATATATGGATTCCAAAGATGCTCACTCTCTTGCTTAACGTAATTTTTGAAACTATAAGATGTAAGTATATCGCCAGATTGAAAAGTTTTCCCTCCAAAATACATAGGTGAAAAGAAAATTAAAAAAACTAAGGCGATTAGTAATATCCCGGTTAAAGTATGATACTTTTGGGGTAATCTATCTTCAATACTAAATTTTGAAAGGAATGTCTCATCTCCGCCTTTTTTGTGTTTAATGTTTTTTATTGTCTTTGCCATTCAAATACTTTAGTTATTTGTTCAAGAATAATTAATTATAAGATTACTTCCTAACTATAAAATTTATCCCCGCTCCGATTTCATTTTTCCCTGTATAATCCGCATACATCATTATCAGCGTGAAGGAGAATGTAAATAAATAATACACCGGTAAAAGTATTAAAAATATTTTAGAAATATTAACCATTTGAATCGGGTATTTTATCCCTAAACGCCATGCCCTATCTCCCCATTTACCGTAAGTATATCTTGAACGATATACACTAAATCCAAGCGGTTCTAATTTCGACTCTAAATCATGGAATGAATACCCCTCTCGCGCATGTTCGCTAATAAAGCTTTCTTCGCTGTCATCATGGACATCACTGCCGCCATATATGGACGGTGTGTTGATTAGTAAAAATCCCCCTGGCTTTAATGCTTTATAAAAATTTTGAAATACTGTTACATCCTCTACAATATGCTCCATTACATCAACAGAAACTATCAAATCAAATTTATTCTCATGCTGTATCGCGGTTAAATCTTCAACCCCAAAGGAAACGTTATTAATATTCCTTGATTTGAAAAATAATTTACAATCTTCAATCCATTTCTCCTTCACATCAATAGCGTAAATATTATTGGGTCGTAAATTCCTAGACATAAAGTAGGAATATTGACCGTATCCCGTCCCAGCATCATATATAGAGATCTCTCTATTGCCAAAGATTTCTCTTAAAGACTTTAATTCCCGCCGCACATACCACGACCTCAGAAACATTATATCGAGTATTTTATAAAAAACTATCCGTAGCAACGGAAACTTTTTTATCGTTTTAGCAAAAATATCTTTTATTGGATCGTAATACATAAATATGATGGAATATGGTGTATGGAATATGGTGTATGGAACATGGCTGTAATTATTTTTTACCTACATTCAACTTTATTGTCGTAAATATTTTTTTTAATTCTAAACTTTCATTTAATAATCTTTGTAATTCTTTATTTGAATCACTATTTGGCATAATTGCACTTAGTACTCTGCACCAGTAATTACTCTCTCTTATCTCCTTTAAAACAATACCTATTTTATGTTCAAAATCTTTTTTTGATTCAGCTCCTTGCGCCTCTTCATAATTTGCTCCAGAAGAAGTTGACGCTTTAGCAAGCTAATAAATTATTATTGAATAAACCTTATTGTCCGGAAGCTTTAATAAAAAAATAAGTTTATCAATTCCAAATAAAAAAGTTCTTTCAAGTAATTCTTCTGTTTTAGGATTCATTATCCCATCTTAACTTTATATAAATATTTTTCCCCATATTCCATGTTCCATCTTTCATCCTATTAATCCCATCATACCATCAACGAACTTTCCCCAGGAATATTTTTCTACTTCTCTTTCAATATTGGAGACAAACATTTCTTCTTTTTTATCTTCATAAAACTTTATAATTGCTTCCGCAAGTATTGCTGGATTTTCTTTATCAACGATATAACCGGTTTCACCATCTCTAATTACTTCTCCAAGCCCGCCCACATTAGCAGCGATAACCGGCTTTCTAAAATTCATCGCTATTTGTACTATGCCGCTTTGCGTTGCATCCCTGTATGGCAAAATCACAGAATCAACCGCCGAAAAATAATACTTTACTTCTGAAGAAGGAATAAAATCCGAGAACATTAAAATATTTTCCTTGATGTCTAGACTATCTATCAAGGATAAGTACTTTTCTCTATTAGAATAAAATTCACCGGCAATAAGAAGCTTAACATCTAGTCTATCTTTTAGTAATGCTATTGCTTCCAAAAGAATATCTAATCCCTTGTAATCCCGTATAAATCCAAAAAACAAGATTACTCTCTCGTCTTTAATTTTTAAGAACGACTTTGCTTCTTTCTTACTTATAGGCAATCCAAAGTTTGAATATATTGGATGCGGCAGTACCTTACTTTTGCTTTTAGGAAGAAGACTTAACAAATCCTTTTCAACTTTTTCAGATAACAGAATGAAGTAGTCAACCGCATTAAAAAAATATCTTGTTAATAGAATATCTCCTGGCTTTCTTTCATGCGGTATTACATTATCACAAATAACTAGGATTCTTGTTTTCTTATTTCTCTTTGCAATTCTACTAATAGTGCCAAAGCAAGGAGCAAAAAAAGGCATCCAATATTTAAATATTAGAACATCAGGAGAATCTTTTTTTACTCTTAGTCCCACTTTTATCCAATTAAACGGATTGATTGAATCAAGCATAACTTCTGTTGGAATGCTATCAACACTATCTCCCTCTTCTAGTTGCGATTTGCCTGGAAATAGAATCGAAGGATACTGGCGCTTG
>JAJYCM010000194.1 GCA_021778375.1 Bacteroidota bacterium | reverse complement strand
TGTCAAATTCATAGAAACCTGTGTTATGTGAAATTTTTCTAAGGATACACCCATTGCCTTTACTGACTTTAGCCTCCCTGGTTCTCTAATGACTTCTCCTTTTATCTTTATTATTTTTCCGTTTTCTTCCCGCTTAGCATGTCCGGATTCTCTTAAAAGTTCCCCTATTTCTTTTGCAAATTTTACATCTTGCGATTTAATATTTACATTAAAGGCAATTAAAAAAAATCTTGCGCCGGTAACAATTGCCCCAAGCTTTGGGTTAAACTTGCTTGTTCCGTAATCGGGAAGCCAATCGGGATTTTTTAATTTTTCTTCTAAACCTTCGTATTCACCTTTGCGAATTTCAGAAAGATTTTTTCTCTCCTTAATTCGTGCCGCTGCTTCATATAAATAAACCGGGATATCTAATTTTTCTGAGATTATTTCGGCGTAAGACTCGGAGATTTTTACGCAATCTTCCATTGTTACATTTTTTACGGGGACGAAGGGGACGACATCAATGGCGCCTAACCTCGGGTGTTCCCCTTTGTGAGTTCTCATATCAATGTTTCTTGCTGCAGCCATGCTTAAAGCCACAGCTCCATTTAAAATTCCTTTTTCATTTCCGGCTATTGTAACCACTACTCTATTGTAATCGCCGTCCGGTTCAAGACTAAGCAGGCTACAATTTTTAATGCCTTCTAAAGAATGCTTTATTTCATCAATGGTTTCTTCATTTCTTCCTTCACTAAAATTCGGGACACATTCAATGATCTTCATTTGACTTTCCTTTATCTTTTTCCAGTTCTATATATTTAGTCTTGCTCCGGTCTCTACCGCGAAATAATTTTACTGCAAGATAAATAATATTCACTTAATCAGGAATAACAATTGCAGCCTTTGTCTTTATTTTAGTCCAATATCTCAAATTCAAAAGATGACTTAATCCATTTCCCCGAAACAGTGTTCAATGAATTTTCGGCAAAGGTTACATGATTATTTATATCAATAAAAATGACCGTTGATGAGCGGGTTCCATAATAAGGTGTTGCTACAAAGACCGGCGAAACCGCTCTCTCTATTTTCAACCCTACGCCGGTATCAGGGAGCATATCATCGGCAGGATAGGACCTATCTGATAGAATTTCAAAAAGATCCCGATAATCTATATCTTGCTTCGTTAAAATTTTCGAAAATGATTTTTTGCTCTTCTCGACCTTATACCAAGGTGTGTCTAGAAGGTGATTACTCAAACCGTATATTCCGGGTGTAAGTTCAATCGATTTCTTAGTTTGATTTGAAAAATAATTCATTTCCTTTATATCCCCGAAAATTAAATTATAACCGTTGTACAAATCTGATTTTTCTTCTAATCCTTTTATATAATCGACCGGCGAAAAATTATTGGACAAAAAATCTGTAACAAGTTTTCCTCTTGTTGGTGCATCTTTCTTCAGATTTTTTATGTCTCTGTAATTTGTAATTGCGGAAAATTTTCCGGAGGTGGTTAAACCGAGCCACGATCCCCCAGCTTCAAAATCTTTTCCTGCTAATATTTCCGGTTTGTCTTCCCAGAAATGAGCAGGCGATGCTGGACGATTATAAAACTCATCACGGTTAGCAGCCACTATCAATTTGTAACGGGGATGATTTTTATAAGAAATCAAAAGCAGGCACATTGTCAAATCCCTAAAGTTTTTCCCAGTTAATAAAATTATTTCCAGGTCAACATAATTAAAGCGGTTTTAATTTTCAAACCTTTGACAAAATAATTTCTTTCCCGGTTTGCCAAGTAATTAACAAATATTTTATCTTTTGTATAGCCTTTTTCAAATAGTAATTTTGCGGTTGAATTTAAACAACAGTTATAGCAATTTTCATTATAATTGATTATAAATTTCAATATAGTAAATTAAATTGTTTTTATGACAAGGAATAATATCGTTTTAAGATTTTTGAGAAAACATTTAAGTTCCTACCTAAAGTTGATGTTTTGGCTTTTAGTAATTTTTATCCTGCCGGTTAATCTTACCGGACAGGTTCGCGACGTAAATTTTGATTTTATTTCTGCCGACAAAGGGCTTTCTCAAAACACAATTCATAGTATTCTTCAGGATAAGCAAGGCTTTATGTGGTTCGCAACAGAAGATGGCCTTGATAGATTTAACGGTTACAGTTTTACTGCTTTCAAAAATGATCCGCGTGATAAAAATTCCATTTCGGATAATTTTATCTGGACGATTTATGAAGACCACGAAGGAACTCTTTGGGTTGGCACAAACAACGGCGGCTTATGCAAATTTAACAGGGACCGGCAAAACTTTACGATCTATAAAAATGATCCTGCTAACCCTACAAGCTTAAGTAACAATAATGTCAGAGCAATTTATGAAGATCATGAGGGTACCCTTTGGGTCGGTACAAATAATGAAGGCTTATGTAAATTTAACCGGAGCCGGCAAAACTTTACGATCTATAAAAATGATCCTGCTAATTCCTCAAGCCTAAGCAATAATAATGTCAGAGCAATTATCGAAGATGAAGAAGGCAATCTATGGATTGGCACTGAAGGCGGCGGCTTAAATAAGTTTGATAGAAAAACCGGAAAATTTTTTCGTTATAATTACACTCAAAACGATCCGCATAGCCTAAGTAACGATGAAGTCCTTTCACTTTTTAATGATAAAAAAGGTGACCTTTGGGTTGGGACTCTTTCAGGTCTTTGTAAATTCAACCGGCAAAAAAATGATTTTACCAGGATTTTAGAAAATAAAGCTGCACTGAATAGTCATAGCTACAGTATGATAAATTCAATCATCGAAGATAAATCAGGAAAAATTTGGATAGGAACAGGAGGTGGAATATTTCTTATAAATAAACAGGAGGAAAAGTTTGTTAATATTGATCTGTCGTCGCTTAATTTCAATAATATTAGTAATAATATACTTTCCTTATTTGAAGATAGAACGGGAATTATTTGGATAGGCACCGCCGAAAGAGGAATCGCGAAATATGATCGGGAGCGGATGAGATTTTTGCTATTCAAGCACGATCCTTCCGATCCGAATAGTTTAAGCTATAACACTATTCGTTCTTTTTACCAGGATGACCCAGGCACACTCTGGGTTGGAACTTTGGGCGGCGGCTTAAATAGGTTAGATTTTTCTACAAATAAATTTATCCATTACTTTAATCAACCTGGAAATAAATTTAGTTTGAGCGATAATTCCGTGTCTTCAATTTTTAGAGATAGGCAGGGAACTCTTTGGGTTGGAACATGGCGCGGCGGTTTGGACAAAATGATTAGCTCCGGAAAATCTACTTCTGCTAAATTCATCCGCTATGTCCATAAGTCCGGCGATTCAAATAGCCTCAGCAGCAACATTGTTCAAGCAATTTTTGAAGATAATTCTAGTAGACTGTGGATAGGCACCGAATCCGGTCTTGATTTATATGATAAAAAAAATAATAAATTTATTCATTTCATTAACAATCCCCAAGACTCAAACAGTTTAAGCAATAACCAGGTCCAATCATGTATTTATCAGGATAGAAACGGGTTCATTTGGGTCGGAACTTGGGGCGGTCTGAATAAAATTTCTTTACCGAAAAATCCAAATGATTATTCTCCGGCTGCATATAAATTTTCGTTGTACAGACATTTTCACAATGATTCTCTTAGCCTTAGCGATGACCGCGTAATTTCTATCTACCAGGATATAAAAGGAAATCTTTGGATCGGAACTTACGGCGGCGGTTTAAATATGCTTCCTGCAAACCAGCAAAATTTATCTAGCATCAAGGCGAGGTTTATTCGCTATTCAACAAAAGACGGACTTGCCAGTAATATCATCTATGGAATTCTTGAGGATGACAACGGGAATCTTTGGCTTAGCACAGATAACGGTTTGTCAAAATTTAACCCCACAAAACAAACATTTAGAAATTATTACGAAAGCGACGGACTTCAGGGTAACCAATTTTTCTGGGGTGCGTACTGGAAAAGTAAGAGTGGCGAACTATTCTTCGGTGGCATAAACGGCTTTAATGCCTTTTTCCCCGAAAAATTAAAAGACAATCCAAACGTGCCACCGGTTTTTATTACAGACTTTAACGTTTTTAATAAACCCGTTCCTTTTAACAAAAGTGGTTCTCCACTAAAAATATATATTACCGAAACAAAGAAGATTATTTTATCCTACTACCAAAATGTTTTTTCATTTGAATTTGCTGCACTCGATTACACTGCGCCGAATAAAAATCAATACGCTTATATGATGGAAGGATTTGATAAAGGTTGGGTAAAATCCGGCAACCGCCATTTTGTTACTTACACAAACCTTGACCCCGGCAAATATACCTTCCGCGTAAGAGGCTCTAACAATGACGGTGTCTGGAATACCAAAGGCGCTTCAATTAAAATTATTATTCTTCCCCCCTTTTGGAGAACTTGGTGGTTTATTTTCTCTTCCTTCATTGCTTTAAGCTCAGTTATAATTTTCTTTATCTCTTACCGGGTAAGACATCTATTAAATATTGAAAGGTTCAGAACTAAATTAGCTGCTGACTTGCACGACAATATCGGGTCAAGCTTAACTGAAATTTCAATCATCAGCGAGGTAATATCAAGAAAGTTAGAACCGGTTAACGCAGAGGGTGATGTACTTAAAAGTTTAAGAATGATTAGCGAGAAATCAAGGAACTTGATAGACAGTATGAGCGATATAGTTTGGCTGGTAAATCCTAAACGCGACTCACTCTATGATTTAATTTTGCGCCTCCGGGATACTTACACCGAACTTTCATCATATAAAAGCATTTCATTCAAATCGGAAAATCTGAAATCTCTTGAAAAAGTTACTTTATCGATGGAACACCGTCAGCATCTTTACCTTATATTCAAAGAAGGAATAAATAATTGTATCACACACAGCGGCTGTAGCGAAATTTCTTTGGATGCCTATGTCCACGGCAAACGGCTGGAGATGGTTCTGAAGGATAACGGAAACGGATTTAATTTTGAAAGATCGTCTTCCGGCAATGGACTTGATAATATAAAAAGCAGAGCAAAAAAGATCGGTGGCATTCTAAATATTTATTCTGAGAAAAACAAAGGCACTACGTTGCAATTTATTGGTAACATTTCATAAAATAAAAAGCTAAATTTAATAAAGAGTAAAAGAAAAGTTTTTGAAAAATTTCAACATGATTAGAGTTGTAGTTGTAGAAGATAATGACGCCATACGTGAAGGCTTAAAGATGCTGATAGATGGTACGGAAGGTTATTCATGCATAGGCGCTTATCTAAAGTGTGAGCTGATGTTAAAGAACATTGAACGCCTAAAGCCCGACGTATTATTGATGGA
>JAJYCM010000193.1 GCA_021778375.1 Bacteroidota bacterium | reverse complement strand
GAAGTTTGAGCAGTTTGAATTTCTGTCGCGTCAAGTATTAAAGCATCGGGCCAGGGATTAAATGGACTAAATCCAAACGGTTTAGTTGTATCAATTCCGGTAGGCAAAGCCGGGTAATGGTTGTCGCGATAAAATTGTCCGGTTGGCTTACCCAATGAAGTAGCATAGCTGCTTCCGACTAAAGTTAATAAAACTTTGCCGGTTAAAAGAGATATAGAATCAGCTACGCCCGTTCCGATCGTTTCACCATGCTTTTCATAAACTAACCCCGGCACTCCAAGTGCTTTTAGGGTAGTCCATGGAGTTTCAAGAGCCATCATTGGACCAACGGTGTTAAAAAATGGGATAGAAGTAACATCGGGAACATTAGCCACAACTACTTTTGCGCCAAGAGACGCAATACTATCCGCCATTTGGTTATACAAAAATTGGAATGTTGGAGTTGGCGTTGGAGCAGAAGGAGAAAAACCTCCGCTTGTAGCGTAACCCAATACATCATTTGCACCTATCCAAATTGTAATAAAAGTCGGATGAAGCAATTTTGTTTGAGTAAATTGAGAACCTCCACCACGCAATATAATATCAAAAAATGGATTTGAGCTGCGCGTAGCGGGATTTCCAAAGACATAAGAAGCGCAAGTCGTACCGCTTGTAGCATTAAGTACATCGTATACTAATGCACCGGGAATGCCCATATTATTATAAGGTGCAGCATAAGTCAAATTCATAGGAGTTCCCGAACTGGGGTCTACGGCGATTGAGAACGGATTTATTGAAGCTACCTTCATTCTTCCTCCAATACCCGGATCACTTATAAGAGGCTCCTCAAATGAAGTTCCGGTTTGGTTAGCTATCAAATTTCCGTATGCGTAAAGTTGTCCGCTTTTGAAAAGAGCGCCGGACTGATAACCTGCAGTAATGCTATTACCGATAGACACATATCTTGTAAAGTCAGCGGTTCCGCTCTTAGGACTTGGTGCGCTAGGAGCAGTTAAATCAGTTCTATCCTGACAGCCTGCAAATATTATTACAGAAAGCAGCGCTGTAAAAATTAAATTTAAAATCTTTTTCATTTTCATTTATCCTTTTCTAAATTATAAACTATATGATAGTGTTAACGACACTAAATTAGCAGCTGTGTTATAAGTTCCGTTAAACGGAGAAATTCCACCTGCATAATTTTCAAGTGAATTTGTAATTGTCATCTGCTTTCCTCTAATAAACAAGTAAGCTGCATCAATGTTGAAATTATTCATAAGTTTATAACCGAGCCCGAAACTAAACCCGAGACGATCTGCATCCGGCAAAGAAGGATTTAGGTATTGAGCTTTTACCGGGTCCTTGTCATAATAAATTCCTGCGCGTACTTTAAGGTCTTGGGTCAAGCCATATTCAGCACCGAAGCGAAGGATAAAAGAATTATCATAAAGGCGCGGGGAAGATTTCACCATATTTGGCGATGAGAAATCAACTGTTAAGCTATCATAACTTGACCATCCTACATATTGATAATCGGCGCTTAATAATAATTCAGGCAGAACTTTATAAGCAACTCCAAATGCTAAATTAACTGGTGTAGTTAGATCAGCAGAAGCATTTCCGTTAGGCAACTGAGAAGCTAATTGTGCAGCTCCAATGGTTGAAGCGGTTCCCTTAAAAGTATATTTAACCTGGCTATGAAAAGAAACACCGATTGATAATTCTTCGGTAGGTCTATAAAGGGCACCTAAGTTAAATCCCCATGCAGAATTATCTTTACCTGTGAGAGTTGTAAAAGCATCGCCGGTAAAAGGAGTCTGGGGAGTTTTTTGAGATATTGTAACATTTGCAAAACTATAAACAAGACCTGCGCTTACAGAGAGGTTATCAAGAAGATTGTAAGCAATAACAGGAGAAATGGTAAAGGTTTGCAAATTTGTCTCAATTGCCAAATATTTTCCGACCCAATTTGGATCCCATTTGGAGGCAAGGCCAAAAGGACTATCGAATCCAATACCAAAGGCTAAATCTTTATTATAACTATAAGAGGCAAAAAAGTGTGTAGGGAAAAAAGTCTGTTTTGCCGCATCGTATTCATGAGTAGAAGGGCTAACGCCTCTAAAAGAAAAGGTAGGAGCGATTAGGGTAGTACCAAGCATAATGTTGATACCGGTAAGCTGTGTTAATCCGGCAGCATTAAAATATATTGCCGAAGGATCATTTGATACTGCGGTGAAAGCGCCGCCCATCGCCATTGCTCTTGCATTTTGTTCGTTTAATTGAAAGCCGCCTGCAAAAGCCGATTGAAGGCTTAAGGTGACAAATATTACGAAAGTAATTACTTTTACTTTCACGTTACCTCCTTGATGTTTAGTTAATTGAATTTAAATTAATTAATAATAAGAACAAGATTTTCATTCTATTGAAAATAACATAGCCCCCTTTTCAACTTTATTACCGGGCTGTACAAAAATCTCTTTAATAACTCCTGCTGCCGGTGACCGTAGATCATTCTCCATTTTCATTGCTTCCAAAATTATCACCGTTTCTCCGTGAGATATTTTTTCTCCTTGAGACTTTTTTATTTTTAGAATCATTCCGGGCATCGGGGCTTTAACTTCCGTTTTATTTTTAATTAAGGTTCGTTGCCTGATTATTGCGTTCGCTTTTTCTTCTAGTGCGGTTCTTGCAAGCGCTTCATAAGCAATGCCATCAATCATTATAGTAAATTTATCGCTATCTATCTTGCTGGAGGAAACTTTATAAACTTTTTCATTAAACTTAAGCAAGAAAGATTTTGAATCAAGGGGAAACAAATCGTATTCATTTACTTCCCCGTCAAGTATTACCTTAGAGTCGCTAATAATCTGAACTTCCTTTTTCCTATCATTCAACGTAACAAAAATGTCATTCATAACTTAACTCTGCCCATTTATTATTTACGCTACAGCTACCAGTGTATCCGTTATGATTTGAATTGTGGTTATTTTTTACTAGCGCTGCAAATATAAATGCTGCCTCTATTAAATCCTTATTTTCTTTTTGATTTTCAACGGCTAATAAAGAATCCATTTCTGATTCAATAAAGTTAATATCAAACGTTCCGTCTTTAAATTTTTTATGTTTCAATATGCTTTGTAAAAAAGAAATATTTGTATTGATTCCGGAAATGTGAAATTCCGACAGAGCCCTATTCATGCGATTTATTGCTCCGATTCTGTCATTTGACCAGCATACAAGTTTTGCTATTAATGGATCATAATAAATGCTAATTTCAGAACCTCCCTCAAATCCTCCGTCAATTCTTACGCCCGGACCATTTGGTTGAGTATATTCATTTATAATTCCGGTTGAAGGAAGAAAATTATTATCTGGATCTTCGGCATAAATTCTGCATTCAATGGCATGCCCATGGATTTTTACATCTTTTTGACTGAATGAAAGATTTTCTCCTGCAGCTATTGCAATTTGCTCTTTGACCAAATCAATTCCGGATATTAATTCCGTAACCGGGTGTTCCACCTGAAGGCGGGTATTCATTTCAAGAAAATAGAAATCTTTATTTTTATCCATTAGCATTTCTATTGTACCTGCATTGTAATAATTACATGCTTTTGCCGCATTGATCGCTGCTACTGTAATTTCATTTCTCGTTTCTTCATCAACGAAAGATGAAGGCGCCTCTTCAATTATTTTCTGATGCCTTCGCTGCACAGAACATTCTCTTTCAAAAAGATGGACATAATTACCATGTTTGTCCGCTATAATTTGAACTTCGATATGCTTAGGGTGTTCAATAAATTTCTCAATATAAATGTCACCACAACCAAAAGCTTTTAAGGCTTCTCTCTGAGTAGCTTCATAAGCATTTTCAAATTCGTTTGCAAAAGAAATTTTTCTCATTCCTTTACCGCCGCCGCCCTCAGCAGCTTTAAGCAGTACTGGAAATCCGATTTCTTCAGCCGATTTAATTCCCTCCTCTACCGATATAACCGGATGAATTGTCCCAGGCACAATCGGAACACCATGGTGCTTCATTAATTTTCTTGCTTCGGTTTTGTTCCCCATTATTTTCACGGAGTTAGATGACGGACCGATAAATTCGATTCCTTCTTCTTCAACTGATTTTATAAAATCGGCATTTTCGGAAAAGAAACCATACCCGGGATGGATTGCATCAGCCTTTATTTTTTTTGCGAGATCAATTATTTTATTTTTATTTAGGTATGATTCGGATGCGATAGCTTCGCCGATAAAATATGCTTCATCTGCAAGCCTTGTATGAAGAGAAGTTTTATCAGCGGCAGAATATATTGCCGCAGATTTAATACCCAATTCTTTGCATGCCCGTATAATTCGAACAGCAATTTCACCTCTATTGGCAATTAAAATTTTATTAAACAAGATTGACCTTATTTGTATTCCCGATATTTTTAACGGTTAGCTTAATTCAGCTATCGTTATGCCGTCTCCGCCGAATTCAATCGGTGCGAAGTAATATTTTTTTACTCTTTCGTGATGCTTTAATATTTCATTAACTATTTTTTTCAAAGCGCCGGTACCTTTGCCGTGAAGTATTTCTATTCTGTCTAAGCCAGAAGAGTAGGCATTGTCGACAAATTTTATAACTTCAAACTCAGCCGCTTCTGCTCTTTCGCCTCTAATGTCTAATCTGATGTTAGCTGGTTCGGGCGAATATCCATAGGCGTTAAAGCTTTCGACTTTTTTGTTTTCACTTTTAGCAATAATTAAATCCGAAAGAGTTGCTTGAATTTTAATTGTTCCAGCTTTTAATAAAGCTTTCTTTTTATCCTGCGAAAATTCAATAATTTCGCCTAAAGTTTGGGTGTTTTTAATAGTAACAATATTGCCTACTTCAAAATTATAATTTTCTACATTCAAATCAATATCGTCGGTAAATAGTTTTTTATTTTTTTCTTTCAATTCTTTAACAAGATTTTGAGCTGATTTTATTGTTTCCTGTTTTGCATTTGTCTCTTTTAATTCTTTTACAATTCTTTCAATTTGGCGGTTTACGTTTTTTAAATAAATATCAGCTTCTTGCTTGGCTTCTTTCAGGATTTGTTTCTTGTCCTTATTCAACTTGTCTATGTTCTCTTTATAAAGCATTGATAAGCCGCTTAAACGGCTATTTTCAATTTCATTTTTATTCAGTTTATCTTCAAGGCTTCTTGATTTTGTTTCGATTTCGACAAGAAATTTTTCCACTTTGTGTTTATCCGGATCAAGATATTCGGATGCAAGATTTATAAAAGCTTCATCTAGCCCTATTCTTTTCGCTACTTCAAAGGCATAACTGGAGCCGGGAATTCCCTGCTTAAAAAGATATGTAGGCTTCAAATTTTCCGTATCAAA
>JAJYCM010000007.1 GCA_021778375.1 Bacteroidota bacterium | reverse complement strand
GCTAAAAGCCATGCTCCACCATATCCAATTTCCTGCTATACCGTTTCTTGCTACTAGTCCCGAAACTACTAGGGGTGTATCTGCCGCAAAGGTTGTTGCGACCATTGATGTACCGGCTAGCCACCAACTGACGTTTCTTCCGGAGATAAAAAAATCACTGACACTCTGTGTTGCCCGCTTCCTTAAATAGAAGCCTACCCCAAGGTTAAATAAAAAGTAAAGAGCTATTACTATGAAATCTATATAGTTTAACTGCATTAATTAGTCTCCGTTAATTTAAATAATTCTAAAAACTGCTCTCTTCTCTAACAACTCTCTTATATTACTCATTTTATATTTCGCTAGCACGTATTACCAATTTCTCAACCGGTGAAACGACTCTCAGTTCAACTTGACCTTGCGGCTGTTTGGCTTCTTTAAGTCTTCCCAGACTCTCATTTACCCAATTGGAATCAACTTTGGTTTTATTTTTTATATGCTCCAATGCTTGTAAACCAATTGCCGAAATATCGGATAATTCTTTTGATAGCGGCTCAACCTCCAGTAAAATAGGAGATCTTTTAATTATCGTGTTAAGACGGGCATCAATATTTTTCCATAAAATAAGTCGCTTCTCTATCTGCTTGATATTGTTTTCATCTTGAATATTTCTCGTAAGAAAATCCTCTACCAGATATCTAAAATTTCTTGCAGCCTCTGCATCAGGAACCGCCGCATCGACAACTCTTGTTAAGGGAGAGAATGAAGTGTAATCCGTTCTTTGGTGTGCGCGGTTGTATCCTTGCACCGGTCCAACCACATTTATAAAATTAGTAAGTGCCGTTACATCATCCCCATTGGCTAATCTTCTAATCATCATTGATTGGTTCTTGATTTGAGTTAACCCGATGTCTTCTAACTCTAAACTAATTTCTTTTAACCTTCGGTACATATCTCTAACATCCACAATATTTTTAGGAGACCATAGCCTTTCAGCAATCGCTGCTGTACGAGGCCAAATCCTAGAGTCTATGTTTTCAGGTGAGACGAACTCAGACCACATAGTAGCTTCGCCTCCGATTATATTTTTTCTCTGGGAGTTATTCAGTTTAAGACTGTCCGGATCAGGATCGATTAAGTAATGATAACTTGCAGGTTGATTGAGATCGATATAATATCCATTAGAGCGGATTACTTGATAGCCTTTTGAGGCTGCTTCTTCTATTGATTTTTCTCCACGCCAGGATTGAATGACAATACTCTTCGGCATATCGGGGTGAAGTATCTCATCCCAGCCTATCATTTTTTTGTGATACTTTGTAAGTATGGCAAGCAGTCTTTTATTAAAATAACTTTGCAGCGAATTATTATCGGGAATATTATGTTTTTTCATGAACGCCTGTATCTCGTGGTTAGCACTCCACTGTTTCCCGCTATTTTCATCTCCGCCTATATGCATATATTCATCCGGAAAAAG
The DNA here is from genome assembly GCA_021778375.1 of Bacteroidota bacterium. GTDB lineage: Bacteria > Bacteroidota > Ignavibacteria > Ignavibacteriales > Ignavibacteriaceae > FEN-1297. The sequence continues at coordinate 23,497 of JAJYCM010000007.1, read as the reverse complement.
CTTTGACATCTCTTCAAAGAATTTATCAAAAAATTCATACGTTTTTTCAATGGTAGGATTAAACGTAGGATCAAAAACTCCCCACTTTCTTTCAACGGAATAAGGTCCCGGTGCACTAGCATATTGTGGATACCCAACAAACCAGCTTGTTGAATGACCTGGTAAATCAAATTCTGGAACTACCCGAATCCCTCTGTCGTCTGCATATTTTATTATTTCTTTGATCTGTTCTTGAGTATAAAACATTCCATCCGATCCCATTTCTGTAAGCTTAGGAAATGCTTTACATTCGACCCTAAATCCTTGGTCATCGCTTAAATGCCAGTGAAATACATTCATCTTTACGACAGCCATACCGTCAAGATTTCTCTTTATCACATCAACCGGCATAAAATGCCTGCACGCATCAATCATCAATCCTCGCCATGGAAATCGGGGATAATCATCAATCTTAACTGCCGGGAAATAATAGCCTGAGCTATCAGCTTCCAATAATTGTAAAAAAGTTTCTATTCCTCTTAATGCTCCGATGTCTGTTTCCGCATTTAGCGATACATGGGTTGACGTTACTATAAGATTATAGGACTCATCTTCATGTAGTTTTACTTCACCGGGTCGTTTGACATCGATTATCATATCGGGATCTTGTATAACAGAGCTGCGATGTAGGTAATCTTGCAAAAAGAAAAGTCCTGTTCTGTCAGAAAGTCTTCTCAACATCCTGCTAACTGCACCATATAATCGTTCAGCTGGATTTCCTTCTATAGCTACTTTAAAGTTTTGGTCCAACCTATACTCGCCGCCGGTCAGTTCAACTTTTACAGGCATAGGCATAAGATTTAATTTCTCATCAACACCTTGTGCATTGAGGCAGTACCCAAATAATAGCACTGTAATTATAATAGCAACAAATCTTTTTAAATGTTTCATCTAAAATTCCTTTTACGAATAAGCTAACCGATTAATTAATATTAAATAAAAATATTCTTTAGTAATAACGGAATAATGGAATGTTGGAGTAATGGAATTTAAGGATTCTCCATAGCATTCCAACACTCCAATATTCCATTGTTCCAATTTTCCACATGCTGTACAACGTGAACTATCTATTTATGTTATTATCATCATAATAGAGAGCGGCAGCACCAAGTATCGCCACATTATTAATTTCGGAGACTTCAATTCTTAGATTATTGATCGATTTTGAATAAGGAAAATCATTAATTGATCTAAACATTTCATTTTTAAATAAAGTGTCGATGAATATAAATATCAAATATTTTTGATGATTGTTTACCTTTTAGTGTAGGATCAATGTCCCTTAAATTTAATTTAGAAAATAGTTTTTTGCCATATCCGTAATAATAGCATGCAGCTTTATTAACTTCCATAATTGAAAAATCTTTACAGTCCACAAGCAATATTGGAAGCGGATGTTTCTCAAACATTTGACTGTGTCGATTTAAAGGAATTTCTTTCTTTTCTATAAAAGACATACCATTGGCAGGAATCTTTTTATAGGAAGTATTGTTTTTGTTAATAGTAATATTTTTCATTGATGCTAAACAGTTTTGCTAATATTTTTACTTTCAATTAAGATATTATTTTAAAGCCGTCAAAAATTTCTTCTATTGCGAGCGTTGCGGCGCCTAACAAACTTGGGAGAACATTAAGAGAAGTAGGTAATATTTTTATTATTATTTTCCGGCCGAAGTAGGCGCGCTGAGTTACCACCGTTAATATTTCTGGATAAATTATATCCCATACCTGTGTGATTTTTCCGCCGATAATAATTGCATGCGGATCAATTGCCTTAATTATATTGGCAATGCCGAGACCTAAATAAAATCCTGTTTGCTTTAATACTTCTATCGATAATTCATCCTTTTTCTTAGCCATATCAATAATGTCTTGAGCCATAAAATCAACATTGTGTTCCAGCTTGTCCGATTTTTTTGTCAGATACTGGCTCACGATTGCACGATCGGATGCATAAGCCTCCCAGCAGCCCTTATTCCCGCAGGTACAAAGGTCTCCCCCTTCAAAAATTATCATATGACCAAATTCACCGGAGGCTTGGTATTCACCGTTCATCAATTTATTTTCAACTACTATTCCAGAACCTATGCCAGGTCCGATTGAAAGAAATACAAAGTTTGATAAATCTATTTTATGATTACCAAACCATAGCTCAGCGAGAGCCGAAGACTTTGCATCATTTCCGACAGAAATGTTTTTAATGTTTGGCAGTACTTTACGGATTGCTTCCCCTATATTAAAATCTTCCCAACCTAAATTTGGAGCAAAGTTTACGATTAAATTTTTAGAGTCGACTATGCCTGCTATGTTTACTCCTAATCCTTTAAGACCATCTAAATTTAGTTTATTGCAAAGCTTAAGGAGTTCTATAATACAAATCTCGACAAATTTTTCCGGATTTTTTGAATCAGTATCTATTATCGCTTCCCCCTTAATACTTCCGTCAATATCGGCAACCGCATAGCGTGTAATGGAAGAGTCAATATTGATAGCACCTACATGGTATTTATTTAGCTTTAAGAATAAATTGATCGGATTACGACCTACGTTTTGGTCTGCACTTTCTTGTTCAAATATTAAATCTTCGTTGAGGATTTCAGAGACAATGCTGGAGACAGTGCTTTTATTTAAGCCTGTTAGCTTTGCTATATTACTTCTTGAGATTGGTTGCATTTCTCGAATTATGTTTAATATCATAGCCCTATGAATTCCCCTAAGAATTTTTGAATTACCGGTTATGATATTAACGTTATCTGAATTCATATTAGACTAAGCAGTGTATTTATTTTAATAGTGACCTTATTATTTGTTGGTTGTTAGAATAAACTTAATATGGTTAACGAAAATATTTAGTAATACTTCTCAAAAGTATTTATCAGTGACATAATTTGTTGGTTGCCCAAACAAACCAATCATAAGAAGTTTTTTAAGAAATGTCAAGTTATTTTTTTGGTTTAAAAAGTATTTTATAATTAATTTTTATAAGATAGTACGCATTTCCAATAAGCCAACATAAAGAGAATACTATACAACTGATGCTGGTCTATTAGCGTCTGAGAAAATTTCTTTTGTACGGAATTCAGGAGTTTTCTTCCGCTGCAGATATACTATTAATACTGCCTATTTTATTTCCAATTTATTTTGTACGGATGTTTATTTAATATGAAAAATTTCTTTAAGAAAATTCTGAGTAACAAAAAAATCATTCAATATCCTTTGGATTGGTAGAAATTGAAATTGTGTGAGCCACTTTCCCTTCGTCAATAATAACAGCGCTTAGTTTATTTCCCGAATATGCAGATGTATCAATATAAACTACGTTATTTTCCTTTTTGAAAGTAACATCATTTACCCTTGAATGACCGATAACTTGAAGCTTACCAACATTTAGCAGCTCATCCCGAGTCCAAATTATTCCATGCGGTTTTTCCAAATCATTTCTTAAAACATTTTCTAAAAAGCTAAAATTACTATTAAGAAATTTCTTGTAATATTTAGAAATACCAGCGTGAGAAATAAGGCAGCCTTCTAAATCCAAAATAACCGGGGAATTGATTATACACTCGAGATGTTCGGATAATTTTTCGAAATGATCATCATAAGAGGCAACCGTTTTTTCATACCCGTTGTAAAGCCAGGTGGTCCCCATTTCACTAGATGGATGTTTCATAAAATAATAGAACATGAGATCATGATTACCGGCAGTAAAAGTCAGTTTTTGTGTGATGAAAAAATCAATAACCTCATAACTGAAATTTCCTCTATCAACCAAATCGCCAACGCTATAAATAGTAATTCCAGGGAAATCGGTTTTTAATTTCTGCACTAACTTTTGAAGTGTTAGGAAACAACCGTGAATATCACCAATTACAGCAATCATAAAAATTCATTCTAAAGTAAAGAATAAAGAATTAGATATAATTATTTTTGCGAGCATATTCGTAAAGTCCGTCACGAAAATTCGGGTGGGCAATATTGATAAGTGATTTAACTCTTTCTCTTATCGTTTTGCCGAACAATTGAGCGTGACCGTATTCAGTAACTACATAATGAACATCGCCACGTCCAGTAACAACTCCGGCGCCTTGATTAAGGAATGGAACGATTTTGGAAATTTTAAAATCTTTTGTTGTAGAAGGTAATGCGATAATTGGCTTGCCTCCTTCGGAACGGGAAGCGCCTCTAATAAAATCAAGCTGACCGCCAAAGCCGCTAAACAATTTTGGACCTATTGAATCAGAACAAACTTGACCAGTTATGTCAACTTCAATTGCGGAATTAATAGCTATCATTTTATTATTTTTTGCAATCACAAAAGGATCATTGACATATTCTTGAGGATGGAATTCAATCATAGGGTTATTATTAATAAATTTATATAACCGTTTTGTACCAAGGACAAAACCGGCAACAATTTTTCCAGGGTGCAAAGTTTTCATTTCGTTAGTGATAACTCCCTTTTCCACTAACTCAATTGTGCCGTCCGAAAACATTTCCGAATGAATGCCAAGCGCTTTACTATTCGACAAATATTTAAGAACAAAATCCGGTATTGCTCCGATGCCCATTTGTAAAGTGGATCCATCTTCGATCAGTCCGGCAATATTGAAAGCAATTTTTTTATTTATTTCAGTCATCTCCGGTGAAGTTTCTCTTTCACCTTGAGGAAGCTCCGATATCTCTTCATCTACTTCAACGATGTAATTAATTTTATTGATATGGATGAAACTATCTCCCAAAGTTCTGGGCATATTTTTATTAACTTGAGCAATAATAACCTTAGCCTTCTCTGCACCGGTTTTAGTTAAGCCAACTTCAACGCCGAAGCTACAAAAGCCGTGTTCGTCCGGGGGCGAAACATGGATGAAAGCCGCATCAAGTTTTATAATTCCTTTAGAAAAAAGGAGTGGAGTTTCATACAAGAAAATAGGAGTAAAATCTGCGCGACCCTCTTTAACAGCATTCCGGGTATTGGCGCCGATAAAGAAAGCATTATGCCTAAAATGTTTTTCGAGCCCAGGAGCAAGATAAGAAATATTACCAACTGCCAGTGCATGCATTATCTCAACGTTTTCAAGATCTTCTTTACGTCTAACCAGAGCATCAATTAAAACAGTAGGAAATGCGCAATTAGAGTGAGCCAAAATTTTATCACCGGACTTAATAACCTTAACCGCTTCGTCAGCCGAAACAATTTTCTGAGTATAAGTTTTAAGGATATTAAACGGTATAGAATTTGTGGTTTTGAAATCTTCGATTGAAACCATATAATTCTCTTACTTAGATTAATTTAAAAATAGAATTTCTAATTAGTAGAAAATATTCTAAGCCGTCTATATTCAAAATTAAAAATATTAGCCACAGCTTCGTTTGAAACATATCCTTTATAAGTGCAAACGCCATTTGCTAAACCTGTATCTCCGAGCAATGCGTTTGATAAACCGTTATCAGCAATATTTTGAATATACGGCAGCGAAGCATTATTCAAACCATAACTTGCTGTTTTTGAAACAAGAGCAGGCATATTTGGAACACAGTAGTGAATTACGTCATGCAAATAATAAGTTGGGTCTGAGATGGTTTTAATATGGCTTGTTTCAATGCAGCCACCCTGGTCAATCGAGACGTCGATAATCACAGCGCCTTTTTTCATTTGCTTTACCATATCTTCGGAAACCAGGTGAGGAGTTTTTTCACCTTTTATTAAAACAGCACCTATAAGCACATCAGCAAACTTAACACCTCTTGAAATAGTATATGGATTAGCCATTACGGTAGTTAATTGTTGATGAAAAGTGGAATCAATTTTTCTTAAGCGATTAAGATCTTTATCCAACACAATAACCTGAGCACCTCTTCCAAGCGCTGCTCTTGCTGCCGTTGTTCCGACGACGCCAGCGCCGAGAATAACGACTGCAGCAGGAGCCACGCCAGTAATTCCTCCCAGCAAAATTCCCCGGCCGCCTTTTGTATAGCTTTCAAGATATCGTTCAGCAATTTGAATAGAAAGCTGCCCAGCAATTTCACTCATCGAGTGCAAAACCGGAAGTCCCGACTCATTTTCAATAAGTTCATATCCGATTGCAGTTATGTTTTTTTTCAAAAGGTCTTCAATAGTTGATTTATTTCCGATAGCTAAATGAAGAAAAGAAAATAAGATTTGATTTTCCTGAAGTAAACTAAGTTCGATATCAGATAGCGGTGTAACTTTAGCAATTAGCTCAGTTCTTCGGTAAACCTCTTCGGCGCTATAAACAATTGTTGCCCCTGCCTGCCGGTATTCTTCATCGCTAAAATTGCTCCCTTCACCAGCACCACTTTGAAAATAAATTGTATGCCCCGATCTTGTTAATGAATCAACGCCAGCCGGAGCTAATGCCACTCGTTTTTCTTCCTGAATATTTTCTTTGGGAATCCCTATTCTCATATGATTTCACTTTCGTTAGTAGTTATTGCTACTTTACTTGACTAACATATTTAATTTCAGTCTCAAATTCAAAAAAATATTTTTAATTGACCGGAGTAATAGGTTTTTTCCCTGATAAAACAGCGATGACATTTTTTGCTGCAAGTATAGCCATATTATTGCGGGCATCAATTGTAGCGCTTCCGAGATGCGGAAGGAGAACGACATTTTTTAATTTATAAAGATCAGGATTTAGCACAGGTTCATTTTCGTAGACATCTAAACCTGCAGCGAATATTTTTCCCCTTTTAAGAATATTGATTAAGGCTTTTTCGTCAACAATATCACCGCGAGCAGTATTAATAAAGATTGCCTTCTCCTTTAGCAATAATAATTTTTTCTTATCTAACAAATGAAAAGTTTTAGGATTAAGAGGAAGGTGAACTGAAATAATATCGGAATGTTTTAACAAAAATTCCAAAGAGACTTTTTTTGCAGCAATTTTGTTTTCCAAAAATAAATTTCGAGAATTAGAAAAATAAATTATCTTCGTTCCGAAAGACTTAGCTCTTATAGCGGTTGCAGTACCAATTCTTCCTGCCCCAAGAATTCCGAAGACTTTATTTTTCAGTTCGACGCCAAGCAACAATTTTGGTAACCAACCATTAAATTTTTTTAGGTGTACGAGCTCAACTCCTTCAACAAATCTTCTTGCACACGCCAGAGTCAAGGCTATTGCAAGATCGGCAGTTGCGTCAGTTAAAACGTCCGGTGTATTAGTAACAGTAATTCCCTTTTGCTTGGCGTGTTTGATATCAATATTATTAAAGCCGACTGCGTAGTTAGCAATAACTTTGCAATTTGACATTTTATCAAGTATTATCGCATCAAATTTATCTGTTAAAAGAGAAATTACAGCATCAACATTTTTTATACTCTTCAGTAATTCGTTTTTAGAAATTGGTTTGTTTTTGGGGTAGACGGAGACTTCAATATTTTTAGCTTTTAACAGCTTTGAAGCTATTTCAGGAATTTCTTGCGTTATGAAAACTTTCATATTCTTCTATATTTTTATTTATCCAAATAATAATCTAACAATAAATAAAGCAGCAAGAACTCCGACTATATCTGCAATCAATCCTGCCGAAAGAGCATGCCTTATTCGCTTGATATTAACAGCGCCAAAATAGACAGCTAATACATAAAAAGTTGTTTCTGAGCTTCCGTACAAAGTTGAGACTAAAATTCCTATGAATGAATCAGGGCCGTGAACTGAAATTATTTCAGCCATTATGCCTAGTGAGCCGCTGCCTGAAAGAGGGCGCATAAAAGCCATAGGGACAGCCTCGGCGGGAAGACCGATTAAGTCGGTCACGGGATGAAGAATATTTATTAGCCATTGCATCGCCCCTCCTGCTCTAAAAATTCCGATTGCAACCAGCATCGCAACCAGATACGGAATAATTTTTACTGCAATGGTAAACCCTTCCTTAGCTCCTTCAACAAATTTTTCATAGACTCTAACTTTCTTAATTGCGCCGTAGCCGATAAATAATATTATTAGCAAAGGAATTGCCAGAGTTGAAAATATTTGTAAAATATTCCTCGCGACGCCAGGAGAGAAGAAACTTAATCGCTGAAGAATATCTTTGCCAATGCCGGAAAAAATAATTATGAGTATAAGGAGGATGAGACCGACAATGGCAGAAATATTTTTTAAGTTACTCTTTACCCAAAAGGTAAATTCATTTTTTTTGATTGGAAATTTTTCTAAAATCTTTGCAGCAGTAACACCAGCTATGGTCGCACAGAAAGAGGCAAATATAGATGTCCCAATTATTATTGCGGGTTCAGAGCTTCCGGAAGCTGCCCGGATTGCAATTGCAGTGGCGGGGATCAATGTCATACCAGCCGTATTTATTGCAAGGAAAGTGCACATTGCATTTGTAGCAACTCCTTTTTCAGGATTAAGTTCATTCAGTTCTTCCATCGCCTTAAGACCAAAAGGTGTAGCGGCATTTCCGAGTCCTAACATGTTTGCAGAAATATTCATGATCATTGAACCCATCGCGGGGTGTTCCGGTGGAACATCGGGAAATAATTTTTTAGTAACCGGTTTTAACCATCTTGCAATTATCGAAATCAAACCCGCATCTTCAGCAACCTTCATAACTCCAAGCCAAAGCGCCATAACACCGATTAAGCCTAGCGAAATACTTACTGCACTTCCGGCATAATCTAAAGCAGCCGAGGTTACATCTTTAAGTTTTAGAAACGAAACATTCTCAAGTACGATATGAGCCTTCGCAATAGAAGGAGAGAGTAAGGAATCAATTTTTATTTTTCCGTTAAGATCTTCATTATTCCCGGACGCCGAAGCCATTTCCTGCCATATTTTTGGATCAGTACTTGAGATTTTAAAGTTAATTACATCTTTGGCAGCATTTGAATGTTGGGTAACAATAGCAGGAATAGAAATATCTTGATAAATATTCTCTTTGTAGAAATTAGAAAAGTCAGCAGCTTTGATTCTTAGAATTGTATGATAAGATTTTTCTTGATTTTTTTGAAATCCACCGGGGAATTCTAATGTGACGATTAGTGGGTTTCCGTTTTGAAATTTATTTTGGCTTTGATCAATTATGTCTGTAGTGATTGCGGTACCAATACCCAAAAAAAGTAGAGCTAGCCAAACATAATTTAGCATTAAAACTTCCGATAAATAATATTAATAAATTTCATTTAAGCAAATAAAAGACTATCCACCAGTTTCTTCAAATGCCTGAATTTCTTCAGTATCAATAAAAAATACTTTATTAAATCCCGGAAGATCTGCATTTTCATTAAATTCTTTAACATATTTCATCGAATAATTCTTTACAAGATCGTCCATCAATTTTTGTTCTTCAACCTGTTTCAAGAAACCTTTTATAGAGATTGAAAGGAAATCATAAGTAGGCAAATTATCAAGTTCAACCCGTTTTTTAAGTTTGATGTTCCTGAGAACAGTGAAACTTGATTTGACTTCTATGTGAATTTTATCGAACAATTCATCTTCACTCGTTGGGAAAATATACACATTTTTATCCAAGTAAATAAAGGTAACAGCAAGTTGAACAATTTTCTCTTCTTGCGTATAAAAAGAAAGAATTCCAGAAGTATTATTCTTTAATTCATTTTCTATCGTTTCTAGATTTCTAAGTTGCTGAACATTTTTAAACATGCTTTATCCGGATTTTGTTAATTCGATTTTATTTTTTAATACAGTAAAAATAATTTATTGAAAATTTACATTCGCTGCAGTGATTTGCATTTTTAACAAAATTACCGCCCTGTAAATTTTCAATCATTGATTTTATCTGATTTTTTATTTCGCTCAAATCAGATGCATTTATTTCTTTATCAACAGATAGAGCCGGAAACTCAAGAAATAAAAGTTTCATCTCTAATTTTGTAAAATCAGGAAATAATTTACTTACAATATAGGAATAAAATTTCATTTGATTTAAATAAATTTTTGACCTTTCCTGAATTTCCTTTTCCGATATGTCGTCAGTTTTATAGTCAATAATAATAATTTTATTTTCATCAAAAATAATCTTGTCGATAATACCGTAGAGTATATTTTTTCCTTCTTCGACAAAAATTTCAAACTCATTTTTATAATTTGAGAATGCTTTAATCCGTTTATAAGAATCAGATGAATAAAATCTCAAAAGCTGCTCGATTATATTTTTTTTAAATCCCGCCTCATGTTGCGTTGCTATATTACCAACCTTTATTTCATCATTTATGATCAATTCTAAATTTTTTTCAACAGTTGTAGGAATTGATTCAATTTCTAATAATTTATGGATTATGCTTCCTTTTATCTTTGAAAGGTCATAATTGCTCTGATATTCATTCTCTTCATTTTTGTTTTTGAATTCAAATTCAAAATCATTTTTTTTTGCAGTCAAATTTTTGTGAAGAACTTTTTCCATAATCTCACTCATACCGAAGCTGTAAGTCAGGCTATATTTCATTTGACATTGAGAGTAGATTGAAAATTTTGAGGCTGAAATTATTTCTTGTGAAGGATGATCTTCAATAATGTCCAATAATAAATTCTTAGCAACAAAGCCGGCGCTTATTACGGGATTTTCCGGTAGAATAATATCTGTTTCATTTTTTACCGGAATATTTAGAGAAAGAGTTTTAGTAATATTACTAAACCGATCTCTGTCAAAAATCAAGGAAGTGAGATTAGATTCGAGTAGATGGTTTTCGCTATTAAAATTTATGTCCAAACCTTGTTGCAGAAGTCCCATAAAGGATTCTTTACTAAAAGACATATCCTTAACCGGAGTGGCCGAAATAAACAAATAATATTTTGCTCTTGTTACTCCAACGTAAAATAATCTTTTAACTTCCGCAATATTCTTCTTGGACTTTATCAAATTGTTAATTCCAATTATGGGCGCAGAAATATATTCATCAAAATATTTTTCATTCAAAGGAAGTTTGGCAAGTAATCCGAAATCTTTACTAATGGTGATTGATTTACTTTTTGTTGAGTCACTCTTTGGACTATCTCCGCTATTGAATAAAATCACTACCGGAAATTCTAGACCTTTTGCCTGATGCAAAGTCATTATTTTAACAGAATTTGCATCATCAGCTATGGAAGCTTGCGCTTCCTCTTGAGATTGTTCGATTGATTCTTTTAGATAAGTAACATAATCATATAATGTTTTGTATCCTTGTGAATCATAATTATTAGTAAGCTGAATTAGTTTTTGAATATTTGCTAACTCTTGTACACCGTCAGGTCTAGAGGCAATAACTGATAAGAAATTTGATCCATTTAAAATTTCTCTTAAGAGAGATATAAAATCGGAGTTACCGGACCCATTTTTAATTTCCATAATTGGCTGGAATGTTTTAAAGAATTGCATATTTACTGATATATAATTTTTTACTTTTGCCCAAAGTGTTTTTCCATTTTGAAGAGATATATCAAATATTTGCGAATCGGAAAGGGAAAGAAATGGAGAGCGTAAAATACCAATCAATGCAGCTTCATTATCTTCATCAAGAAGAAAAGCAAAATAATTGTATATGTCGTAAATTGTCTGTCGTTTATAAAATTCTTTTCCGCCTACGATTAGAAATGGAACGCCATATCTAATAAAAACTTTTTCAAGCTCGATAAAAGATCTTCTTTTTCTACAAAGAACAGCAATATCTCCCCAGTTAATATTAAGTTGTTCATCGTTGCTTCCAACAAGCTGCAATATTTTTCTCGTAACGATTTCAGATTCAGAAAATTGTGGTACAATTAAATTTTGATCTTTGACAGGATTTATTTTTGGTAGTAATACTTCAACATGCCCTTGAATGCCGTCGTTCAAAGCGCAAACCAAATCCGAATGTTCTACCTCATTAAATAGTTTATTTGGATTATTAAATAATTTCCTGAAAAGAGAATTTGTAAAAAGGCATAATTCGGGGGCCATTCTAAAACTATCCGGTAATGAAAGCAAAGAAGCATCGCCTTCTATTTCCCTAATGTTTTTTTTGGTTCGATTAAATACTTCCAACTCAGCATCCCTGAACATATAAATGCTCTGCTTTTCATCTCCAACTACAAACAAATTTCCTTTCCTTAAATCTTCTAAAATCGGGAGGAAAATATTGTACTGGATTTCATTTGTATCTTGATATTCATCGATAAGTAAATATTTGAACTTATCAGACAAGGCTTTACGGACAGAATTTATTTTCAAAATGTCTTGAGTAAACAAAAGGATATCTTCATAGTCCAAGTAACCATTTTCTTTTTTTCTGTGGGAATATATTTTAAGTACATTATTGAAAAAGTTAATAACTGTTTTACCAAAATGAGCAAGTTCGTTTTCTATTTCTTCATGATTATCAATCGGCATGATCATTTCAAGTTCGGAAAATATCTCCTCTATTTGGTTAACTTCATTACCAAGATTTTCGATAAAATGCTTGCCTAAGTAACCATTAATTCTTACACTGCCAGTTTTTGTAGTTATCAGGTTTTTTATTTTCAACAGCATTAATAATTTATCCCAGAATCTTTCCAGTGACAGATTATCGTTCAACAAATTATTTATGGATGAGGCAATAGCATTTTTGGTATTTACATCAAGAACGGCACTATTAATAGACCGGATAAGATTGATAGCGTTCTCAATTTTGTTGATAAATATTTTTTCAGAATATTCCATAAATGAATCAAAAAAGAATTTTGAGATTTCTGTTTCTTTCAGGCTATAAATATTTTTTGTGATTGTTAATACATTTTTGCGACGCTTAATCAGAGATACAATTTGGTCTGAAAAATTCTTTTTTGAAGCAAATACCCTGACCAGATATTTCATGTTGATTTCTTCATCCGGTACATTTAATGCATTTTTAATTGCTTCTTCGATAGCTAATTCGATAAGTTCTGATGAAACCTTTTCGTCCACCGGTACAAAATTTGAGTCAAGCTTAGCTTCGACGGGATATTCCCTTAATATATCGATACAAAAAGAATGGATAGTAGAGATATTTGCCGAAACAAGTTGTTGCCTAATTTCTTCAAGCCTTATTTTTTCCCATATGTCGCTACTGTAGGAAAGTTTTCTTTCTATCTCCCCTGCAATTTTTTTATACAACTCACCGGCAGCTTTGTCAGTAAAGGTAATAGCTGCAATATTTCGAAGCGAGATATTTTCTTTCAGTGCAATTTCCAGATAACGGCTTGCAAGAACAAGCGTTTTACCTGAACCAGCATTTGCTGTTAAGGAGATATGGTTCTTAAAGTTTAATGCTCTTATTTGATGATCTGTTAACGTATTCATAAAAATATTTTATTTATACTTTTAGTCCCGGAAGAATAATTTTGAATTCCGTTCCTGATTCAATCCCCTCAACAAGACTTATGCTACCTGATGAACTTTCAAGAAATCTTTTTGCCAATTTAAGTCCAAGACCCATTCCTTTATCTTTAGTTGAAAAATTGGGTTCAAAAATTTTATGTTTGATTCCTTCGGGAATTCCGCTGCCGTCATCTTTAACGAGAACGACATAATTAGTTTCAGAAGAGCTTACTCTGATAATAATATTTCTTGCGCCTGCTTGAATCGAATTTCTTATTAAGTTTATTAACATTCTTCTAAGTTGGGTTTTATCACTTTCAATCATTGCTTCCTCAACCTCATTTGAAATCATTATTTTAATTTTTTCTTCAACGAAAAGATTAGTAGTATCATTAATAACATTTATTAAATCAATTTTTTCAAAATTAAGATTAGGCATTCTGGCAAATCTTGAAAACTCAGAAGCAATCAGACTAAGATTTTCTATTTGATTCATTATAGTGGAAGAAACTTTTTCAAAAATTGAATCAAAATTCGGATTTTTATCTTTATAAGAAACGATTAATTGTTGTATAGCTAATTTCATTGGAGTTAATGGATTTTTAATTTCATGTGCGACTTGCTTTGCCATTTCCTTCCAAGCATTTTCTCTTTCAAGTTCGGCGAGTTCTGACTGGTTCTTCTTAAGTTCATTTGTCATCGAATTAAACCCCGTTAGCAGCTCTTTGATTTCACCTCTTTCAGTTGAATTTAGTTGAACGTTAAAATCACCGTGAGCTACCGAGTCGGTTGCCTTAGTAAGCCTCCTGATAGGTTCGGAAATTTTATTTGCTAGCACAGTGCTTAGAATAATCATCAGCAAAGTAGCAAAAGAATAGACTCCGAAAAGAAAGACATCGAGATCAACGACAGAGAACGATAAATGGACTTTATTAAAGGCATCGTTCACACCAATAATGAAGGGTCTATCACCGAGGTTAAATTTTTTATAATAGGAATCATAAACAAAATTCTCAATCCGTTCTTGAGTTAAATATTCCCGGTAGTTCAGATAATTTAGTGCATAATAAACTTGAGGATTTAATCTGTCCGTGAAAAGACCGCTTTTATAAAATTGATCTCGTGAACTATAGAATTGATTGTTACCTTCATAAATAGCAAAAGAAATATTCATGTCTCTTGCCGCATTTTGAAATGCAATTATATAATTGGCTGTTTTGCCTTCGTGAAACTCTTCTCTTATATTATTTTCAAGATAAACAGTTCTTTCGTTCAACTCGTCAAGAATAGCCGAGCGCCTTTTATCTTCAATTATTTGACGATTGTAAATTGCAAGAATTAAGACAGGGATTATTGAAACAAACAAGAAAGCAATCAGAAGTTGAGTCCTGAAAGTATATTTAATTTTTCTTACGTTTGTTGCAAAAATTAATAATGAAAATATAATAATGAATATGCTGTGGATCAAAAATATTTTGAAAAAATTAAATAGGTCCCATGATATTTTTTTATCCCTTGCTGCAACAGCTGTAATTTTTTCGACACCGTTTTGGTTTGTTTTGATGGCAAAAATAAAAAAATTCTGACCATTTAAGGAGAGATTAAACCATGCTTCGTTATCACCATTAAAATCAGCGCTAAGTATAGGTTTGATTTGATTCCGGGAGGGATAAATATCTCCGTAAACTTGAGCTAATTTTGAATCATTAAATAAAAATATCTTTAAATTTGCAATATCAAGAACTGAATTGATATTATTGTTTTTTGCTTCTAAGAAATCGGGAATATCATTCACAAACAAAGTTTTAAGATCATAGCTGATAACAGCAGATAGGTATCCCACTTTTATTCCTCGATCCATAATCTGAATAATCCCTAATACAACCTTCTTTACTGTATCTCCGGGTTGATTTATTTCAACCAATTTTGGGATAGTAGTATTATCATTAATAAATTGTTTGATATTAATAGATTTTGGATTAATTCCTATTGAAAAGTTTCCAAGGGGGTTCAAATTTTTATCATAAATCCCTAACGAAGAATTTATGGATTCCTTTTGAAGTGAACTTTCTGCCCATAATTTGAAAGCTTCTGCGCTATAGTTTGTACTGCCATTACTGAAGCTATCAATTATTTTTTGATTCTTCGCCGAATTAGACAAAGTTTCCTTAATTAAAAAACGCAAAAGATTATCGTTCGGTCTATTAATTTCTAATGCAGTAGTTTTTAACGATTGTTTTTCTAATTCAATGTTAAAATAATTCATCAAAGTTATTGTTAGCAGGGATGCGGCGATTGCTACATAGATATAATAAAAGCCTTCGCTAACCTTAACAAAATGAATTTGATAAGTAAGGATAAAAACAATGGTAATAAAAAGGAAACTTATAACCGGAGTAATTAGTGGTTCATTTTCATATAACAAAAAAATCACGCCAAAAACTTGAAAGTAGAAATAAAGATAAAGAAGCACTTTCTTTTGTTTCTTACTATCGCTTTCACTAAAAAAAGAAGTTAGGTATAAAAGAAGACCGCACAAAACTATTACAACAGAGATTCCAAAAATAAGAGCACTAAGGTTCATGATTATTGAAGGAAGATTTGGGATTAAGTTCGGTTCCTTAAAGTATCTTAGGGTTGAATCAAAGATTACACTTTTAATTGTGGCACTTAAACCTCTAATAACCCAGAAGAACAATACAGAAACCAGAAAAAGATAAATCCAGAAATACTTTTTCAGTAGTGAGTTCTTACTCATTCCAAAATAAAGATAATTTTGGAAATATTGATATCCTTTGATAATTATTAATAAAAAGAATAACGACGATATCAAAAATTCAATTGGCGATTTTACAATACCTCCACCAAAAGTTGAAGAAAAATATGCCGGGTTTACGAGATTTCCTTCCAACAAACCGGTTGGAAAACCGGTATAGAAAAGCAATAATCTAAAGGTCACCAAATAAAAAGTCAGAAGTATAAATTTAGACACTCTATACTTAAGATTATAAAAGTCCTTTTTGAATCCTAACCCTACAAACAAAAATCCAAGCAACATTAATATTGATTGAATTGTGTTTACGGTTTCATATAATGTGCTCACAGCAATATTTAAAGCAGGCTTATAGAAAGTTACCATGCCAATTTTATCACCGTTATTATTAGTCAAATCAAACGAATATTTCCTTCCATCACTAGTTTTTTCTTCAAAGGGATTGAAGGCAATATCAAATTGAGTTAAATATTTTGTTGATATTTCTTTTGTAAAGTTAATGTTCTCAAAGTATGAGTTTTGCAACGAAAAATGTTTTTCAAAGGGATCGCTGACAACAAAATAAAATTGGTCGCTGTCAATGAAGATTGTATCGGTAACAGTTAAATAAGTAATTAGTTCCGTTGAATAAAAATGTGCTTCGCCGGCGGGATAAGACAGAGGTAAGATATCAATTTGCGGAACTGCAATCTGGTTATTCCATGCAATCAGTTTTCCGTTTGGTGCAAGGACTTCAATCGATAATTTTTTATATCGATCCATATTTACAAGTTTAAGCAGAGAGGCATAGGATGAATTTTGAGGATTTAGAGTGCTTCGTAATTCCGACTTAAATTTTTTATCAAGAGTTACTAGATTATTTTCTTTTTGCTTATAAAGATAGGTCACTGAATTTTGAATTTTTAGAATCTTGCCGGATAATATTTTTTCCCAA
The DNA here is from genome assembly GCA_021778375.1 of Bacteroidota bacterium. Classification (GTDB taxonomy): domain Bacteria; phylum Bacteroidota; class Ignavibacteria; order Ignavibacteriales; family Ignavibacteriaceae; genus FEN-1297. Next base: position 6,470 of record JAJYCM010000007.1, on the reverse strand, counting down.
TTATCTTCAAGATTTTTTACAAGAATAGGTGTAATGATACCAGAAGTAAAAATCAAAGTTAAAATAAAAAAGACGATAGCAAAATATATTCTATCGCCTTTAATTTTATTGAAAAGTTTTTGATACATCAGTTAATAGTTATCTGAGTAATTTTCCATCTTTTGCCGACATGCTTTAAGGAGACATAAACTTCCGAAGTTTCATGCTTTCCTCTAAAAAGATATTTATATGTTCCAGTAGCAAAAGGATTGCCTTCGTCAGTATGAACATTATCGAAATTAAAATAAGTAACCCGATATAATTTGAAAAAATCTACAAGAACGTAATATGCTTGATTTGAACTGTAATATCCTGTTATGCCGCTAAATAAATTTATATAAGTTTGAGCGCTTAGATATTTTGAAATAATTCTCACTTTTCCTGCAGAAATTCCATTTTCAATTTCACTGAAAATAAAAGCAGGATTTTGATTATAGATTCCTTCAGCTTTATCATTTAGTTTATTTTCCTGAGCAGTCATTAGTGAGCTAACAATCCCAAGAGTAAAAAATATTAATAATATTTGAAATTTTTTTCTTATCATTTATTTTGAGCAAATTTAAGTAATTAAATTAAATAAGTCTACTTTGGAATTACTTGAAGCTCCAAGAGTTAAAAAGTAATTCTTCGACTCTATTACTTTAACGCCTATTTAATTTGGACTCTTCCAACGTGCCTCTTACTTTGGAAATATTTGAACGTTTAAGCTGATTATTTTTAGCTACCGCTTGAAAAGCCCAATCAAAAACCATTCTCTCATTAGTTATGTTGCTAACTCGAATTTTTGCATAGTGATTGTCCCAAGTCCAAATTACATAGGTATGCCCAACAATAGCGGCAGCATCTTTTGTCGGGGACCAACCAGAAGTAGGAGCATAGCTAATATCATAAATATTGTTAGTCGGTCCCATATCCTGAATATCGGAATCAGTCCAAACATCTATATAAAAGCTTCCATTATAATTTTCAAAAAAGAAATCGGCTGTAGAATCATTATATGCCACATCACTAAAGGTTGTAAATGAAAATCCACCGGTATTAGGGAAGTTCCTATAATCGAAAACTGTCTCATTAAAACCTTCTGGGCGCGGAGTAGCACTTACGTTATCGGGGCTTAATGCGCTTTCATTTCCATTAAAATCATAAGCAGTAACGGCGTAATAAATTGTGATGCTGTTTTGAGCACCGTTATCATCATAATAATTATTTTTTGTTGTACCAATTAAGGTGTACTTTCCATTATAACTCAGGGCATAATATACATTATACCCGGCAATATCGCTTTCCGGATTCTTATTCCAGGTAATTTCCACTGTATTATCTCCGTTTATAACCTGAACACCAGTGGGAGGTGAAGGTGGTTGGTTATTCATTACGGGATTAACCTTATTACAAGAAGCAAGAATAAAAATTGATAAGAATGCGGATGTAAATAATATAATTTTTCTCATTTGGATACCATAAGAAATTGTTATAGACATTAAAATCAAAATAGATGCCAAACAAATTGGTTAAGTTTATTCAAAAAAAGAAAGAACAGCTTATTATTTGTATACTATAATGAACATCTTGTACAAAAATATATTTTGAAATGTGCTCATAAATTCAAGAATTCATCCTGGTAAAACATTTTTGATTTGTTAATTACTCCCAGTGCTTTTCCAGTAAGTAGTCTTTTATCGAACGGAGAATTTTTAGATTTGCTTTTTGATCTATTAATGTCAAAGGTAAAGATTTCAGTTAAATCAAGGATTGTAAAATTCGCTATTTGTCCTACTTCAAAATTCGGAACTGGCAGATTTAATATTTTCCTTGGATTGATGGACAGTTTTTCAATAAGTTGTCCGAGGGTAATTATTTTTTTGTGATATAATTCTGTTAATGCCAATCCTACTTGGGTTTCCAGTCCCGTAATTCCATTTGGTGCATGTTCAAACTCTGCTTCCTTTTCTTCGGCGGAATGAGGTGCGTGGTCACTAGCAATACAATCAATTGTTCCGTCCTTTAACCCAAGAAGTATTTCATCAACATCGGCTTTAGTCCTTAATGGTGGGTTCATCTTGAAATTTGTATCATAAATTTTTAGTGAGTCATCGATCAAAGTAAAATGATGGGGCGTAACCTCGGAAGTTACAGAAATTCCTTTTCGTTTTGCTTCGCGGACCATTTCGACTGACTTTTTTGTACTTAAATGAGCAATATGAATTTTTCCGCCGGTATATTCCGCAAGCAAGATATCTCTAATTACAATTAATTCTTCAGCTACAGATGGAATAGGGGGCAAACCAAGCATAGTCGAGTTGAGACCTTCATTCATAGCTCCGCCTGATAAAGTCTCATCTTCGCAGTGTTCTATGATCGGAATATTGTACATTTTAGAATATTCAAAAGCCCGTTTCAAAATTCCTGAAGTTTTTATTGCGACACCGTCATCCGAAAAGCCAACGACACCAGCTTCATAAAGTTCAGCCATAGGGGAAATATATTCTCCCTTACGACCCAAAGTTGCAGCTCCGATAACTTCGACATCAACTAGGTGATCTTTTGATTGCTTCTTAATAAAACTTACCACCTCGGCGGAATCGATTGCCGGCTCAGTATTCGGCATACAAGCAATTCCGGTAAAACCGCCGTTAGCAGCGGCATTACAGCCCGATTGCACTGTTTCTTCATCTTCCCTTCCCGGCTCTCTTAAATGGACATGCATATCAAAAAAACCAGGTACGATGTGTTTGTTTGAAAGATCAAAAACCTTAGCCCCGGAAATTTCTTCAGGATTTATTTTCCCGATTTTTGAAATGACACCATCAGTAAGAAGAATATCTATTTCCTTTTCATCAATTTTTTGTACCGGATGAAAAAGTGAAACATTTTTTAGGATAATTTTCATTTTTACTCCGCTAATTCAAAGTTCCAAGTAAGTACAAAACAGCCATTCTAACTGCTACGCCATTAGTAACTTGTTTCAATATTATTTGATTCAAACCGTCGGCTACGCCGGAAGATAGCTCAACGCCGCGGTTGATTGGACCGGGGTGAAGAATTAAAATATCCTTACCGTTTTTTTCCAGGCGTTCCTCAGTAATTCCGAAATATTTTGCATATTCTCTGATAGATGGAAAATATTCCCGCGCTTTTCTTTCAAGTTGAATACGCAAGACATTTAAAACATCATTTTCCTGAATAGCTTCATCAATATTATAAATTACTTTAACTCCGAGGTCTTCAATATTTTTAGGAATCATTGTAGAAGGACCGCATACAGAGACTTCTGCACCCATTGTTTTTAAACCATAGATATTAGATAATGCGACTCTGCTATGGGCGACATCGCCAACAATGCACACTTTCAGTCCTTCAATTTTTCTAAGTTTTTCTCTAATGGAATACATATCTAGCAATCCTTGAGTCGGATGTTCGTGTATTCCATCGCCAGCATTAATAATATTAGCATCTGAGATTTTAGTCAAATAAAGAGGCGTCCCTGCAGCGGAATGCCTAACAACAACCATATCAACTTTCATCGCCTCAATATTTTTTATTGTATCTTTAAACGATTCTCCTTTGCTGACGCTACTTGCAGAGACAGCAAAATTTATTGAATCTGCCGACAATCTCTTTTCCGCTAGCTCAAATGAAATTCTTGTCCTTGTGGAGCTTTCATAAAAAAGATTAACAACTGTTTTTCCTTGTAGTGTAGGAACCCTTTTAATTGGTCTTTCCAACACTTCCCTAAACGTGGATGCAGTGTCTAGAATTAATTGAATATCTTCTTTTGGAACCCCTTGTAGGCCTAACAAATGTCTGTTAGATAAAGGCATAATCATTTCTCATTTGTTTAATTGTTTTCCATTTCCATTAAATAAATTGCATCTTCACCGTCAACTTCTGACATTTTGACTTTTACTTCTTCATTAATGGAAGTAGGGATATTTTTCCCAACATAATCTGCACGAATCGGAAGTTCACGATGTCCGCGATCTACTAAGACAAAAAGTTGGATCGTGTTTGGTCTGCCCATATCCATTATAGCATTTAGTGCTGATCTAACTGTACGTCCAGTGAAAAGCACATCATCAACAAGGATGATATCTTTTTCATTTATATTGAAAGTAATATTCGATACCGATACTTCGGGCTGTTTAAGGCGGACTCTAAAATCATCGCGGTATAAGGTAACGTCCAAAATACCAAAAGGAAGCTCTATCTTTTCGATTTCTTTGATCTTTTCAAATAGTCTCTTGGCAAGATATTCCCCGCGAGTTCTCATACCCATCAGCACAAGATTCTTGGAACCTTTATTACGTTCAAGAATCTCATGTGCTATTCTGGTTACAATTCTCTCAAGCCCATTTTGATCTACTAATTTTGATTTTATATTCATATAAAAAAAATCCTCCGTGGAAAAATTTTCCTTGGAGGTTACCTTATAATTTTTTTATTTAATTCCATCTTCATCCTTTTCCATCTCTCGGGACAGAGTTAAAGGTTAATTTTCATTCCTTTAATAAAATTAACCATAATAAATCTAAAAGTAAAGCATAAAATTACTTGAGGAATCGCAATCTCTAAACTATATTTTTTGATGCCCCAGTTTGATAAAACTTTCCAAATAGCTTTCTAAAAGTCATTAATTATCCTTCATTATTATTGAAGGCAGCATTTAGTGCTTTACAACGAAAAATCTGTCCAAAGTTATACTTAGGTGAATAAGTATCGGCCATTTTGTCACACTAGTTTTTCTGCAATTTTTAGATAAGAATTATAGGCCAAGTGGAGGCTTGTCATTGTCTTGGTAGAAGCCTGGTAGAAATGGAGAAAAGTTAGGGAAAAAGACTAAAGCGTGACAAAATTGGCAAAATATTAGGTAGAAGAAGAATAAATGGAATGGAATAAAAGTGAGAAATATTCAAATATTCAAATATTCCATTATTCTACTTGGTTTGACATTAGAATTATTAGAGGCGTTATTGATTATTAATATATTAAGGGATCTCAAAATTTGAGACCCCTTAAAAATATTATTTTATTCTAATATTATTTAATTACCTTAAACTCAATTCTTCTGTTTAAGGCTCTTCCCTCAGCCGTCTTATTTGAATCAATCGGATTTTCTTCACCCAATCCGGCAGTAGTTAATCTGGTAGCAGCTACACCCTTGGCAACCAAGAATTGTTTCACCGCTTCGGCTCTTTTAAGCGACAATTTTTTATTGTATTTATCGGAACCGATATTGTCGGTATATCCTTGAATTTCAACATTTACACCGGGGTTCTGCAGCAATGTTTCTGCAGCATTGTAAAGAATCGGCATTGATTCGGGTTTGAGTGTAGCTTTATTAAAATCAAAATTAACTCCAATCAGAACCCAATTAGTTGGAGCAGGAGCGCTGTTTACAACAGCAGGAGTATTCTTCTTAACAATATCTTCGATCCTATTGTAATCAACTTCCGTAGGTTGGGTTTGATATTTCTTAACTATATTTTCTATTTTTCCATAATCAACTGTACCTACGCCATCATACATATCAGACAAGTGAGATTGAGGTCCTTTACCAAAATAATAAACAGCGCCAATATCAAATGTCATATATGAATCCAAATTACCGCCTAATAGACCATTCCCAATTGTTCCATAAACTCCATCAAATGAGTTTGTGGAAGGTGTATGATAATCAATTTCGGTTTTTATTTTCCAATCCGGGCTAAGTCCCCACTCAGCTCCAAACAAAAGATTCATTTGATAATCGATATGATTTTTATTTAGATTTGCTATAGATGAGCCTGTAATTGAATTCGAGAATCCACCAATTCCTACTCCGAGATAAGGTGAGATAAACTCGGCGGGCACAAGATAATAAATCAAATCAAAATTAGCTTCTAGAACATTATTCTTAATATTATCTCTTGTGTCTTTGAGAAAAATATAATTGCCTTCTAACCTTAAACCGACATGTTCGGTAAAGTTTCTTTGGATGGACAGGTATCCTCCAAATTGAGTACCCAATTTATCATTAGAGTATGAGTTAAAACTAATATATCTTGGATAAGTAAAGCCAAACCCAAAATTCCAACTATTTTGAGCTAGCCAATCATATTTTGAAGTCGTTTGCTGAGCAAATAAATTGCCGGCAAGCAGAATGGAGAAAGAAAACAACATTACAATAAAATACTTTTTCATTTTTCACCTTCCTATAATTGTATAAATAAAATGTTACAATACTATAACTTATAAATTGATATAAAGTTTTGTTTAAAGTTAATATTTTTGGATTAAAAGTCAAGTGTCAATGTCACTTGGCATTTTATTAAAAATAATTTATCTTTATTTTTGCAAAAAAATAAAGAATCCGTTCTAAAAAGGCGGAAATCTAATTTTTGGACTTTGATTATGAGCAGAAATCAAAACATTTTTTCAGTAAAAATACCTTT
>JAJYCM010000192.1 GCA_021778375.1 Bacteroidota bacterium | reverse complement strand
CCGTATGCAGCCATTGTTGAGATAGGCGATAAGTCAAAAAAGAAAGATTTAGACAAATATTATTCGACAAAAACATTGGGCTCATTCGTTGAGAACGGGAAAACTTATTTTAGATTGTTTTCTCCCGATGCTGAAAAAGTTACGCTGATAACTTTCCGGCATCCCTGGGACTCTGTAGGTAGCGAATATGAAATGAAGTGCGATAATGAAGGCGTTTGGGAGACTTCTATTGAAGGTGAGAAATATGGTTTGTTTTACGGTTATAAAGTTTTTAATCCCAATTTTCCGGATACAAAAAACGTAATCTGTATAGATCCTTACACAAAAGCAGTAGCTTCCTATAATACGTATTTTACTCCTCGAAGATCAATCGTAGTAAAAGAAGGAAATTATAACTGGGAAGGAGATCATTGGATCCAAAGAGATTGGCGCGATTTGATAATTTATGAAATGCATATCCGCGATATGACGGCTGATCCGTCATCCGGTTCTGATAAGCCTGGCACCTATCAAGGCTTGATTGAACATGGGAAAACAGGCGGAATAGATTATATAAAAAAACTTGGAGTTAATACTGTAGAACTTTTACCTTCACAAGAATTTGCTAATATTGAAATCCCATATAAAGATTCCCTCGATGGAAGATATAATATCTGGAACCCTTATGAAAGAAACCATTGGGGGTACATGACTGCAGCTTTCTTTGCACCCGAATCATATTACAGTGATACCGCAAAAAATTTGGAGTGGAATACATGGAGCGGAACTTCCGGTAGACAAATAAACGATTTCAAAGATATGGTAAAGGCATTTCATAAAGATGGAATCGGCGTGATTATGGATGTTGTTTATAATCATCTTTCCGAATATGAACTTGGAAATCTTAAAGAGATTGATAAGGACTATTATTTCCGTCTCGACAAAAATGGAAATTTTATTAATCAAAGTGGTTGTGCTAATGATTTAAAAACCGAGCGACCTATGGTAAGAAGATTGATTGTTGACAGCATTCTTTACTGGATGAAAGAATATCATGTTGACGGTTTCCGGTTTGATTTAGGAAAATTAATTGATTGGCAAACAGTTGAAAAGATTATTTATGAAGCAAAGAAAATTAATCCTGACGTGGTAATTGTTTGCGAACCGTGGGGCGGTGGTTATGATCCGGAAGGTTTTTCTTTGCGCGGTTGGGGAAGCTGGAATGACCAGATAAGAAACGGAATTAAAGGAGAAAATCCAATTAATGGTCTTGGTTGGATCTTCGGTAAGTGGTTTGGTAACAATAACCCCGGTAGAATTAAAAGTTATGTGAACGGAACTCTATTCCGGGATAAATTTGGGCTATTTCTAAAGAAAGAACATTCTGTGAATTATCTTGCTTCGCATGACGGCTATACACTTGGGGATTTTATCCGTATTGCTACCAAATCTGTTTCTCCTGATGAAATTATTAAAAATGTAAACTCTTTTGTGAAACTTACTCCTCTTGAATTAAAATTAAACAAACTTGCTGCTTTATTCTTACTTACATCTCAAGGTATAACGATGATTCAGGAAGGAGATGAATTTGCAAGAACAAAAGTTATTCCTTACCACGAAAACATTCCTGATCCCAATAAAGGAAAGATTGATAATAATAGCTACGACAAAGATAATGCTACAAATTATCTGAATTACAAACATGCCAAAATAAATTCCGATCTGGAAAATTATTTTAGAGGATTAATCAACCTCCGGAAAAAATATCCAGTTTTTCGAAGGGCTAAATATGAGGATGTAAAATTCTTTAATATAACCGATAATCCTTTTGCGCTTGGTTATAATGTTAAATATGAAGATGAAAATTTTGTCGTCCTGTTTAATGCAAACCCGGATAAAGATGAAGAGTTTATTCTCCCGGATGGGAAGTGGGATGTTTATGTTAATTCAAAAAGTGCTGGAGTTTCTTCGCTTTATGAAATCTCAGGAAAAGTTATTGTTAGACCTACTACTGGTTTAGTAATAAAGAAAAAGTAAACGATCTTTAGTCTCTAAGGGAATTATTCTTCATTTTTTGGCGAGTAACATCATTACAGCGAAAGTGGAGTATCTAACGGATCTTGAATATAACCGGAATTTATAAAGTGTTCCCCGGAATTTTTAACGAATGACCTTGTCCAATGCCGATTTTCCTTCCCATAGCTATAATGGAATTTTCTAAGAAGTTTGGATAATACAAAGGATCATCCTTCACACTTTTCTTATTTGGATAGATAGCATATTTCTCACGGTAAGGATTCGGAGTAAAGTTAGGCATTATTACATTGGCTCCGACTTGTAATCCCTTCTCTCTTCCGTATTCATCAAGTGTTGCAATTGCAGTAGTTGCAGGTATGTGAACATTCTTTAAAACTATTCTTGCTACAGCCATTACTTTTAATGTTAAGTTAATGTCGGCATTTTTCTGCTTGCGGTATGGTGTTTCCGGTGAGGCAATAAAAGGACTGAAAGATGCCATGTCTAGGTCTAATTCCCTGCACAAAATAATATCTTCTGCTATATCCTTTATGGTTTGCTTAGGAAGCCCGATAATATTTCCGCTACCTATTTGATAGCCAACTGATTTTAAATAAAAGAGATGGTCGATTCTATCTTTTAAGCTTTGATTAAGATGATAAGCTGAATAAAGTTTTGGGTTAGCTGTTTCATGTTTTAACAGGTAGCGGTCGGCTCCCGCAGTTTTCCAAAGTTTGTAATCTTCAAAATTTCTTTCACCCAGGCTCAGAGTTATTGCAACATCTACCTTTGTTTTAATTGAAGAAATAATATCTGCAATATCTTTCCCGGTAAATAAAAAATCTTCACCGGATTGCAGAACAATAGTTTTTATTCCCAAATCCGAAATCTTTTGAGCAGTTTGAGTAATTTCATCTATACTCACCCTGTATCGTTCTAAGTTTGTATTACTTTTTCTGAGACCGCAGTAAAGGCAATCCTGTTCACAGTTATTCGAGAACTCAATTATTCCGCGAAGATAAACTTCATTACCGCAATAAACTTTCCTAATCTTATCGGCTTTGCTGTAAATAGATTGAACTTCATACCAATCCTCGGTTTGAAGAAGAGAAATAATATCATCTTTACTAAATTCTTTCTTATTTAATATATCAATTACCATCTAAATTCTATTTTCTTAAACTTACACTTGAACTTTATTAATGCTCAAGCCCAATAATATTTGTTACAAATACACATCTCTTTCGCCCAGCTCAACTCTTTCAATCATCTGTACTACCTTATTTCTAATCGTTCCTTCTAATTTATTTACTTCATTCTCAAAAAATTCATATGCGATTTTTTTAGTGTCATTAGAAGCAAAATCATTCAAATATTCTTTGAATGTAGCCATAGCGTTAGGTTTGCAAATCTTCCCAATGTTTGCTGATTTAGCAAGTTCCATAAATCGATCGCCTGTTCTGTTTGATCTATAGCAGGCTGTACAAAAACTTGGCATGTATCCAAGAGCTGCACAGTCCCTTACAACTTCATCCAAGCTGCGATGATCGCCAAGTTGAAATTGTTCAAGTGAATGTTCGACTTTGCTTTCGCGGGATTCTTTATAACTACCCGGAGCTGTTCTGCTTCCAGCGCTAATTTGTGATACTCCCACGGAAAATAATTCTCTTCTTAATTCAGCACGTTCTCGCGTAGATAGAATTATTCCTGTATAAGGAACGGCAAGTCGAATAACAGCAATTATTTTTTTAAATGAAATATCATCAACAATATTAGGGGGATTGATTGCCGCTGGCGCATTCAATGCAGGCTCTAATCTCGGAACTGAAATTGTGTGAGGGCCCACACCGTATTTAGAGTCTAAATCAAATGCGTGAGATAAAAGTCCAAGTGTTTCAAATTTATAATCGGCTAACCCAAATAGCGAACCTATCCCTACATCATCTATACCTGCTTGCAATGCCCGGTCCATTGCAAACAAACGCCACCCAAAATCAGATTTCCGGCCCTCGGTATGCATTTGTTTATATGTTTGATAATGATAAGTTTCCTGAAAACATTGATAAGTTCCGATTCCAAAGTTTTTTAGTTTCTTAAAATCCTCAAGAGTTAGCGGTGCAACGTTTACGTTCAGCCTTCTTATGTTGTTTCCGTTAAAATCAATTTTATAAATTCTTTCAATTGCTTTTCCTATAAAATCTACCGCCGACATCTTAGGATGTTCACCCGCAACGAGTAAAATTCTTTTCTGACCTTGATGAACTAAAATTCTTGCTTCTTCTTCAATCTCGTCTAGGGATAAAGATTTTCTCTCAAGTTCGTGATTATCTTTCCTAAAGGCGCAGTAAAGACAATTATTAACGCAAAGGTTGGTAAAATAAAGTGGAGCAAAAAGGACTAATCTATTTCCGTATATAATTTCTTTTACTTTTTTAGCAATTTTAAATAGCTCAGCCAATAATTCCGGCGACTCAATATTAAGCAGAGCAGTACTTTCCAGCAAGGTAAGTCCCTTAGCCTCAGAAGCTTTACTTATAACATCAAGCTGAAAATGTTCGTCGTGGAGCTTTTCATTTTGTAATAGTGAGTTGATATAATTTTCATCTATAAAATACATTATTTTCCCTCAGGATAAATTTATCTAATCAAAGTTTTATCATAAAATTCGCTAAACTTTCTTATCTAAAAAGCTAATCCTCAATAAATATACCATCCTAATCTGCCAATTTCATAAAAAAACATTAACATTTTTAGCAATCATTTCTAATAAGAGAGAAGATTTTTCCTAAATGTAAGTAGAAAAATTTAAGAAAAAGCTAAAAACGGGGATTATTTTAATCTTAAAGTATAATCCTTATGGAACGCTTTTTGACTTTTCGAAAAGAAAAAATATTTATGCGACAAGAATTTGACTCAATTGGTACTTTATTACTGCCTGATGATGCAGTTTACGGCATACATGCGTTTAGAGCCTTAGATAATTTTCCAATGACAAATGAGCGTGTCAATCTTAATCTAATAAAAGCATATTTGCTAGTTAAAAGCGCAGCGGCGGAAACCAATTATAAGTTAGGACTTCTATCAAAAACAAAGTATGAACCAATCACTAAAGCAATAGATATTTTAATTCAAGAAACTGAAAGCGCAATTAAACGGGAATCCTTTTCGATTTTTGAAAAGGTAATCGTAGATCCGTATCAGGGTGGCGCAGGTACTTCTTTGAATATGAATATAAATGAAATTATTGCAAACACCGCGTTGCAGTTGAAAGGGTTTAAATTCGGAGCTTATGAAGTTATTAACCCGATTGACGACGTAAATATGTCCCAGTCGACAAATGATACTTATCCCACGGCATTTAAAGTTGCAGCAATTTATTTATTAAGGGAGCTGACAGAATCCTTTGCCGCATTACAGAAAGAACTTCAAGA
>JAJYCM010000191.1 GCA_021778375.1 Bacteroidota bacterium | reverse complement strand
GGATTGAGAATAACGAACTAAGAGAAAAGGTTCTTGATTGCTGGGTATATGCAATTGAAAATAGCGTATTATCAATTGAAGACCTGAAAACCATTCCCTTCTCATTGCTTCTTAAAGACTGTAAAATTCCTTTCATTATACATAAAAGAACAGCAGTACAATTGTCAGTTGAGATGGCAAAAATTATGAAGAATAATTTCGGCGACGAAATTAAAATAAATATGGACTTCCTAATTGCCGGAGCCATTTTAATTGATGTCGGAAAACTTTTAGAATACGAAATAAAGGTCGGCAAATTGACGACAAGCGAATCAGGAAAATTAGTGCGTCATCCTTTTAGCGGTTTAGCCATTGCCGATAGATTTAATTTACCTGCAGAAGTTCAACATATTATTGCAACTCATTCCAAAGAAGGAGATTTAGGAAAACGAACAGTTGAATCGATAATTGTTCATCACGCGGACTTTGTAAGCTTCGATCCGTTTAAAGAGACAGGAAGATAAAATGTCACAAACCTTAATCGAAAAAATCGCACAACGATATGCTGCTGGCTTAAAGAAAAATCACGAAGTCCACAGCGGAGATTATATAACAATTAAACCAGCTTACGTAATGACGCACGATAATACAGGGGCAGTCATTCCCAAATTTAAAAGTATTGGGGCATCAAAAATTTTTAATCCGCGTCAGGCTGTTTTTACTTTTGATCATAATGTACAGGATAAAAGCGAAAAAAATTTAGCGAAGTATAAAAAGATAGAAGAGTTCGCAAAAAAAATGAGTGTTGATTTTTATCCGGCAGGCAGAGGGATCGGACATCAGATTATGTGTGAAGAAGGATATGCTTACCCCGGTAAGATGGTAGTTGCTTCAGATAGTCATTCTAATATGTACGGCGGGCTAGGCTGCCTTGGAACACCCATAGTACGAACTGACGCGGCATCAATATGGGCAACAGGAAAAACATGGTGGCAGGTACCCCCTATTACGAAAGTAATTCTAAAAGGGAATTTAAGACCGGGTGTAACGGGAAAAGATTTAATAATTGCGCTTTGCGGATATTTTAATAATGATGAAGTATTGAATCATGCGATAGAATTTTCAGGAGACGGCATTCATAATCTAACCGTTGATGAAAGACTTACAATTGCAAACATGTCAACAGAATGGGGCGCTTTAGCCGGCGTATTTCAAACTGACCAGGTAACTATCAACTGGCTTAAGAATAGAGCCAAACAAATTTCTTTAAGAGGTTTAGCCGGTGTACCTTCAGACAGCGATGGAAATGGACTGCATCCAAGATTGAATATCAACAGAATTCATAAACTTGAAAGTAATATTTGCAAAGCGGATGACGGAGCGTTTTATGCAAAAGAGTTAACAATTGACCTTAGCTCAATTCAACCGGTAGTATCAGGACCAAATACTGTTAAAATAATGACTACTCTTTCAGAGATTAAATCAAAAGAAATTAAAATTAATAAAGCATATTTAGTTTCATGCGTTAACAGCCGGGTTAGTGATCTCGCAGAAGCAGCAGCAGTTGTAAGAGGAAAGAAGGTTGCGGAAGGTGTGAAGTTTTATATTGCCGCTGCCTCGAAAGAAACGCAGTCGGAAAGCGAAAAACGCGGAGACTGGCAAGCACTTGTAGAAGCCGGTGCAATTGCATTACCGTCGGGCTGCGGTCCATGCATTGGATTAGGAGAAGGATTGTTGGAGGACGGAGAAGTAGGCATTTCAGCGACGAACAGAAACTTTAAAGGTAGGATGGGTTCGCCAAAAGCTGAAGCTTATTTAGCTTCGCCTGCAGTGGTTGCCGCTTCGGCTATTACAGGAAAAATAGATTATTCATGGGAATATTGCCCGTGCAAAGTCACCGGTGATATAAAATTAAATAAAAAATCTAACAACAAAATTCCTAAGGTTGAAATTATTAAAGGCTTTCCTAAAAAAATTGAAGGTGAAGTAATATTCTGTTATCAAGATAACTTAAATACTGACGGAATCTACCCCGGCAAGTATACTTACGTTGATGATTTTACACCTGTTCAGCAGGCAGATGTAGTCATGGAAAATTATGACCAGAATTTTAAAACGCTTGCAAAAGAAGGCGACATACTTGCTGCGGGGTTTAATTTTGGCACTGGTAGTTCACGCGAGCAAGCGGCTACAGCAATTAAATATAAAGGGATTGGTTTAGTAATTTCCGGCTCGTTGAATGAGACGTATAAACGAAATGCGTTAAATAACGGACTCCTGTTAATCGAATGCCCGGGTCTTATAATTGATTTAAAGAAGAAATTTGGCACTGAAAAGCTGACTGTAAAGACAGGCAACCCAATTACAGTAGATTTCATTCATTCCGAATTACTTTATATGCATAAGAAATACACTTTCGATCCTATAGGTGAAGTCGCACAAGATTTGATTATTTGCGGCGGGTTGGAAGGTTGGGTTGTAAGAGAAATGGAGTAGCGGGGGAATCGGAACGATGGGATTATTAAGCATCACCGGATAACACAAAAAGATACTTTATGAGGGCAAATTTATAATATAAGAGCCGTTTAAAAGGTTGAAAGCAAAATTGAGGAAAAACTATTATGGGTAAATCTCTCTCCCGCCAAATTTCAGAATATGCTGTTAAGCTTAAGTACGAAGACCTGCCAAAAGAAGTTATACAAGCGGTAAAAAGATTTTTGTACGATTCTATTGGATGCGCTTACGGCGGTTACCGGACTAAAGACGTTAATATTCTGCGTGATTTATATAAAAACATGGGCGGCGCTGCTGAGTCGACTTTAATAGGCTTTGGAGATAAATTACCTGCTGTTAATTCATCTTTAATAAATTCACTAATGATAAGGGCGCTCGATTTTAATGATATTTATTGGAAAGAAGATCCTTCTCATCCATCTGATTTAATTCCTGCCGCACTCGCCGCCGGTGAGATGCTCAATACCTCTATGGAAGAAGTAATTACTGCCATCGTACTTGCCTATGAATTTGAAGAACGACTTTGTGAATTTGCAGTGCCGGGAATTCGTGAGCGGAAATGGCATCACGCAACGTTAACTCAATTTGTTTCCCCGATAGTAGCGGGAAAACTTTTAGGATTAGATGTTGATCAGATGGTAAATGCTATCGGGATTAGCGGGAGTCACAATTATACTATCGGTTGTCCAACCGCAGGCAAACTAACGATGATGAAAAATACTGTTGATCCGTTCGCAGTTCAATCAGGAGTGCTTGCAGCTATAATGGCTAAAAACGGCTACACAGGCACTGAAGCTGTATTTGAAGGTAAAGAAGGTTTTATGGATTGCTTCTTTGGCTGGGACGCAAAAGATCAAAAGTTAAACCTGGTAAAAATGAAAGGCAGAGAAAGCCTTGATGAATGGAAATGGGATATAGAAAAGTTAACAGGAAATCTCGGAAATGGATTTAAGATACTCGAATGCGGAATGAAAGCATTTCCTACCGAAGCATTAACGCATTCTCATATCACTGCTACTTTGAATGCAGTTGTGAGGAATAAAATTACTTACGATAAAATTGAATCCGTTACAGTCACAACTATTGCACGAGCTTGTGATATTTTATTTGATTCGCATAAATATCATCCTGAATCAAGAGAAACTGCAGATCATTCACTTCCCTATTGCATTGCTGCCGCCTTAGTCGACCATAAAGTTACTACGCAATCTTTTTCAGAAGAGAAAATGAAAGACCCAAGAATATGGGAAGTGATTACTAAAATCAAAGGTGAAGCTTCTTCAGAGTTTGAAAAAATGTTTCCGGAAAAGCAGCCTTCAAAAATTGTAATAAAGACAATAGACGGGAAAGAATTTTCCGAATATCTTGAATATCCGAAAGGCGATCCGAGAGAGCCGATGACATCGGAAGATCTTGAAAATAAATTTAATGCTTTATCATCGGAACTACTTTCTTCTAAGCAGCAAAATGAAATTAAAAAAATGATCTTCTCTTGCGAGAAAATGTTTGTAAGAGATTTTATGAATAGACTAATAATTAAGGAATAATAGGACGCAGATTTTTTATGATATAACTATGATTTTTATGATCATAACTAAATCATAAATAATCTTAAATCATCTGCGTCCTATTTCAGGATAATATATGCAAACTAAAAACTTAATATCGTTCGCCGGTAAACGAGGGAACCAAATTCGTTCGGATTGTTATGTTGAAATTGAATTAACCAAATCAGGCGGAATTGATTTGGACATAAAGAGCAAGGTATTATCGCTTTACGGAGATTCAATAAAAGAGCAAGTGCTTGAGATGTGCAATTATTTTGACTTAAAAAATGCCAAAATATTATTGGAAGACAGCGGAGCATTACCGTTTGTTCTTGCTGCACGTTTTGAGCTAGCAGTCAGAAGAATAAATAAGGACTTGGATAAAGAATTTCTTCCTGAATTTAATAAAGATAATCTTTATCATACATCAAAGGACAGGATAAGAAGAAGCCGGCTTTATTTGCCGGGGAACGAACCGAAATTTTTCCTTAATGCGGGACTACATCAACCGGACGGAATAATTTTAGACTTAGAAGACAGTGTTGCGCATTCTGAGAAAGATGCCGCACAGTTACTTGTGCGTAATGCCTTAAGAAAAGTTGATTTTTACAGATCGGAAAGAATGGTAAGAATAAATCAATTACCCCGCGGTCTTGAAGACCTGAAATTTATTGTGCCTCATAATGTTCATGTAATATTAATTCCTAAGTGTGAGTCACGGGAACAAGTAATCGAAGTCGAAGCTGAAATCAATAGAATTAAAAAGGAATGCAATATTTCAAGCGAGATTTTTCTAATGCCGATTATTGAAAGCGCATTAGGAATTATTAGAGCATACGAAATAGCGACAGCTTCAAATAATATCTGCGCATTAACTATAGGACTTGAAGATTATACAGCAGACATTGGAACACAGCGAACACTTGAAGGAAGAGAAAGTTTTTATGCAAGGTCAATGATAGTAAATGCAGCAAAGGCAGCAGGCGTTCAAGCGATTGATACTGTATTCTCAGACGTAGGTGATTTGCAAGGTCTCCGCAACAGCGTTTTAGAGGCTAGATCACTTGGTTTTGAAGGCAAAGGTTGTATACATCCGCGGCAGATTCCTATCGTACACGAAGGATTTGCTCCGACAATAGATGAAGTAGATAAAGCAAAAAAGATTGTAGATGCATTTAAGGAAGCAGAGGCAAAAGGATTAGGGGTAGTTTCAATAGGTAGTAAAATGGTTGATGCACCTGTAGTTAAAAGAGCTATAAGAATCTTGGAATTATCTGAAGGTAAAGAATGAAATTAATTGTAAATGAAGCCGGTCGATTCGTTCCTGAAAAAGTAAATGGGGTAACTCAAATCCCTTTCAAAGGAGTAAATAAATTTAAGCCTCGAGGGAATAAAGCAAAACCTGCTGTAAGGTCATGTGTTGACTATCCAAACGATG
>JAJYCM010000190.1 GCA_021778375.1 Bacteroidota bacterium | reverse complement strand
AGGAAGTATAACAATAGATAAAGATTTGCTTTCTACTGCCGATATATTGCCATTTGAAAAAGTACAAGTAGTGAATGTAAATAACGGAAACAGATTCGAGACTTATACGCTTGAAGGTCCCGCAGGAAGCGGAATGATATGTCTAAACGGACCGGCTGCTAGGCTTGGCGCTGTCGGAGATGAAGTAATTATAATTACTTATTCTGAATTGACCCAGGAAGAAGCAAAAACACATAAACCGAAGATTGTTCTCGTCGATAAACAGAATAAGGTTACTAAAATATTGTAATCCAAATAACAACGCTCTTACTGAACAAGTATTTTCATTGATTTTATTATATGAATTATTTAAACTTCATGGAAAATTTTTAGGTATTAGGATGAAAAAGATGATTTTGATATTATTCGTTGGGTTAACAATGACAGCGTTTGCTCAATTTAAGGACTCGGGACTTCCGACACCGGATGTTAGAGAAGGAATGATTAATAATAATAACAATTCTTTATTCGGATTTCTAAATTCTAATGATTTTCAGATGAAACAATCCTATAGCATGTCCTATTCTGCATTTGGAGGACAAGGCTTGGCATTAGGTGTATATACAAATAATATGTCATATCAGTTTAATAAAAATTTAAATTTAGAACTTGAAGCAAGCGTAGTAAATGCTCCATATAGTACCCTGGGCAAAAGTTTCCAGAATAGCATAAACGGGATATATCTTAACAGAGTAGCATTGAATTATCAACCTTGGAAAGATGTTTCAATCTCGATTCAATATAATCATATTCCTTACGGCTATTATTCGCCTTATTCCATGTACGGCGGTTACGGCAATGGCTGGTATAATGATTTTGGCTTTTCGAGGTAAGACTTATCTTAAAAGAATATAGCAGGATAATTTTAACAAGTGAATGAAAAAAACCAATCGGACAAAGCTTCACTTAATTATAAGTTAAAAGATTCGACTTCCAACCTGTTTACCAATATTATACTCGTTTTTCTTGCAACTATAATAATATTTCTTGGATATTCATTGTTCCATAAACTTCAAGCGGCAAGAAGCAATGAGGTAGATAAAATAAACTCCAAAAAAACTACTTCACTTATCCAGGTAGAGGTATTGAACGGATGCGGTGAACCGGGCGCCGCGGATAACTTCACTTCATTTCTGCGTAAGAATAACTTTGATGTTGTCCAAATTGGAAATTATATTTCATTTGACGTTGAAAAAACATTAGTTATAGACCGGGTTGGCAACACGGCAAATGCTATAAAAATAGCTGATGCCCTTGGAATTGACAGAAAAAACATAATACAACAAATAAACAAAAATTATTTTCTCGATGCTTCAGTAGTAATCGGAAAAGATTTTGACACCTTAAAACCAAATCAATAAGGCAAAAAAAATTGAATTCAACACAACTTTCCAAAAAAATCACAAACCTGATCTTCCAAAAAAAAGGGTATGATGTAAAAATCCTAGATCTCCGGAAATTGACAACCATGACCGATTATTTTGTTATTTGCAGCGCTGATTCCGATACCCAGGTTAAAGCTATAGCAGATGAAGTCGATAAAAGCTTACGAGACGAAGGAATAAAAAATTGGCATAAAGAAGGCTATCAAGCTCTAAGCTGGGTATTAATAGATTACATTGATGTAATTGTACACGTATTTAAAAAAGAAGCCAGAGAATTTTATAATTTGGAAAAGCTATGGGGCGATGCGCCATTAAAAGAAGTAACTGACCCGGCACTTAAACCACCTGTTAAAAGAAAACCGAGAACGGTTAAAAAACAAGAATAACCTTCTGCTGCTCCTTATTTCTTAACAATAAAACCGGAAAATATTTTGAAAGAGTATCTTTTATCTATTTTTGAAGAAGCTGCCAAAAGATTGGTATACCTGCGTGATCTGAACCTTACTTTCGATGTACCGAAAATTGAAAGCCAGGGAGATCTCTCTTCAAATGTCGCTATGTTTTTGGTAAAACAATTAAAAAAGAAGCCACGGGATATTGCCACTGAAATTGTCTCAAATTTAAATGTCGATAAGCAAATTATAACAAAAATTGAAATAGCCGGACCGGGCTTCATAAATTTCTTTTTTTCTCCTTCCTTTATGTCCCGGATAGTAAATGACATATTGACAGAGGGAGAAAATTTCGGCAAATCAAAAAAATATTCCGGTAAAAAAGCAAATGTAGAATTTGTTTCTGCAAACCCAACAGGCCCACTTACAGTAGGACACGGAAGGAATGCAGTCTTTGGCGATACTGTTTCAAATCTATTGGAATGGATAGGTTATACTGTCGATCGTGAATATTATTTTAATAATGCCGGTAGACAAATGCGGGTACTTGGAGATTCGGTAAGACTAAGATATTTGGAATTGCTTGGTCAGCAAGTAGATTTTCCGGAAGATCATTATCAGGGTGAATACATTAAAGACATCGCCAAAAGCATTTATGATGAGTTCGGTGATATATATATCAATGAAAATGCAGAAGGAATTTTTAAGGAAAAAGCGGAAAGTGAAATTTTTACAGATATAAAAAGAACTCTAGAACGATTAAACATAAAGCATAAAATCTTCTTTAATGAAAATTCTCTCTATGAAGAAGGCAAAATTACAAATGCTATTAACGCCTTTAAAGAAAAAAATCTTTCGTACGAAAAGGACGGCGCTGTTTGGCTTAAGCTGACAGAGCTTGGCAACGATCAGGATAAAGTTATTGTCAAATCTACCGGCGAACCAACCTACCGTCTTCCGGATATTGCATACCATATAACCAAGTTTGATCGCGGCTATGATTTAATGGTTGATATTTTTGGCTCCGACCATAACGCCACGTATCCCGATGTGCTCGCCGGATTAAATGCGCTTGGCTACAATTCAGAAAAGATTAAAGTGCTTATCCATCAATTTGTAACAATAATGGATAATGGTGTGGCCGTTAAAATGTCAACTCGTAAAGCAAATTATATTACAATTGACCAGCTTATTGATGAAGTCGGAAGTGATGTTGTTAGATACTTTTTTAATATGCGAAACATTACGACACATATGAATTTCGATCTTGCACTCGCAAAAAAACAATCGGATGAGAATCCGGTATTTTATCTACAATATGCAAACGCACGAATATCTTCGATTCTAAAAATGATAGAAAATGAAAACTTAAAATCTTCCGTTGAAAATATAGATCTGCTTACTTCAATCGAAGAACAACAGTTGTTAAAAAAGCTATATCAATTTAAGAATGAAATCTTGTTGAGTGCTGAGTATTTTGAATCCCACCGTATTTGCAGTTACCTTGAAGAACTTGCAGCAGCATTCCATAGGTTTTATACATTTTGCAGAATAATCGGCACCGAAAAAAAATTAGCCGAAGCAAGGATTGCATTGGCAATGGCGACTAAGATAGTGATTAAAAATGGTCTGTCTGTTTTAGGAGTATCTGCACCGGAAAGAATGTAACGTATTTCAATCTGCTATTGCAACTGCCGCAACATATATTTTATTCGCTCCTTTATCCAGCAACAATCTACCGCACTCTCTAACCGTAGCCCCGGTGGTAACAACATCATCAACTAAAAGAATATTTTTTCCCTTTATTTTAGAATCTCTCCTTAATGCGAATGCATTTTTTATGTTTTGTTCTCTCTCTTTCATGTCCAGATTAGTTTGAGACTGGGTAAATCTTTTTCTTTTTATTATTCTTTGATTAACCGGAATGTGTAAAATATTATTTAATCCTTTTGTTATATAAAAAGATTGATTGTATCCTCTATCAGCTTTTTTTAGATGATGAAGCGGAACAGGAATAATCATGTCTATTTGCCATGGCTGAATTACTTCGGAAATTGCTCTTCCCAAATTTTCTCCAAGAAATTTTCCGATGTGAAATCTATGATTGTATTTCAGTTGATGAATTATCCGTTGAACTTCTTTCTCCTTTTCAAAAAGATAAAGAGCATAGAAATCTGAAATAATTGCAGTCTCCTGAAACTTTCTTAAATATTGAATTGCAATTCTTGATGAGTCAACCCTTTGAATTTTTTTCAAGCAATGATAACAAACAACATTTTCGTCGGCAACTAGTTTAGTTTTGCAGGAGGCACATAGACGGGGAAGAAAGAAATCGGCTAAGTCAGTAAAAAAATTCAATTTATTTTTCCCTTTTATTTATTAATCTCACCTATAGTGCTGCCGTTTAACTTTATGTCTTTTATGTCAAGATATTTGAAATGATTTTCCATATTCCATCATACATATTCCATATTCCATTGCGTCTTGCCTCGCTATGAATAGCATTATATCAATCCCCACCGTTTTCTAAAAAACCACTCCATTCCAAAAAGAATAATTACAACTACCAGTAGCCACTCATTTGACCATAAATAAATTTCGCTCGTTTCAATTCTTTCTTTTGATGATTCTTTATCAAGATTCCTTAAAATATTGAATAAATGTTTATAATCGGAATTATAAAAAAACTTTCCGTTAGTTTGATTTGAGAGTAAGTTTAGAAAATCATAATTCATCCTCGGATTTATCATTTCAATATCAACTTCGCCTAAATTAAAACTACCGCTGTCTCTTCCAATTGATTTTCCGTTAAGTGAGGCAGAACCTAAATATTTATAATCTCCGGCGTTATTTGTCTGAAATGAACCTTCATATAATCCGTTACCGATTGAATTTAATTGAATCTGGGAACTCCCTCCTCCGCCATTTATATTTACAGTTACCTCAGAGTTGGAAACAGGATTAAATGTCTGGTCATAAACTTGTCCGGTGAATTCAACATTTTCTCCTAAAGAATATACTTTTTTTGTTGTCTTAATTGTTACCTGTTTATTGTTGCCTTTTGCATTAAGCCATTTAACGCTGCTTAAAATAAAACGATCAAACAAATCCAAGTTTTTCATCGCTGTTCCAAGTTTCCATCGCCAAATATCTTTGGCTAAAACTGAAATTGATTTTTTATCTCCAAGCCTTCTTGTTAGGATCAGCGGCTTATTGATTGGAACGTTATTAATTTTTACTTGAGATAAAATATCACTTTCGGGTTTTGCCTTGAAATCAACATTCGGCTGATATACGGGAGGTAAATTGTTCCACGCATCCAAAATATTATTAGAATTGTTTTGAAGCAGCGGGTTATTTTCTTCGCCGGCAGACACATTTGGCTGAATTTCAAGATAGTCCGGATTAATATTGTTAAAAGTAAACCCTAATTCTGATTGAAGTTCTTTTAACCTTTGGAAATCGATTCCGCTTGAAAGAGTAATAAAAAAGGGTTTATCCTTTTTGGAGATCTCTGCAATAATTCTTTGATATAAATCATCCGGAGTAGTTTTAGAAGGAAAACCTATAAGGAAAAATATATTTGTGCTATCGATAATCTTTGGATTAAAATTCTTTTCCAGAAAATGATCTGCAGAAATTTGTGTGTATGAATTAACTGACAGATT
>JAJYCM010000189.1 GCA_021778375.1 Bacteroidota bacterium | reverse complement strand
CGCAATTGAGAATAGAGAGATTGTTTCAGGAGATGTAATTGTTATTCGTTATGAAGGACCGAAGGGAGGACCCGGAATGCGAGAGATGCTCGAAGTAACAGCAGCATTAATGGGTGTTGGACTCGGTGAAAGTGTAGCGTTGATTACCGACGGAAGGTTTTCAGGCGGGACTCATGGATTTGTAGTTGGGCATATTACGCCGGAAGCACAGACCGGAGGCAATATTGCTTTGGTTGAAAACGGAGACATCATTACGATAGATGCCGAAAAAAATAGTTTGAATGTTGAAGTGAATGAAAAAGTCTTAGCGGATCGAAAGAATAAATGGAAGCAACCACCATTCAAGGCTACTAGTGGAATTTTGTTGAAGTATATAAAGAATGTTTCATCTGCTACAGAGGGATGTGTAACAGACGAGTTTTAGAAAAACAGAACACGGGTTTTGCACAGATTCATGTAGTATGAAATACTGTAACATCCGTGTTTTTATAAGTTTTTCAATCTTCGAGTCCGAGAATATTCATTAGGCGGTTGTGTGCATCGGGATTAAATTCCAAGTTGTATAATTTATAAAATTCGATAGTCTTTTCAACCGAGTTAAAATATTGGCGGCAGTCCGGGCATTCATCAAGATGATTCTTTATTGCAACGCATTTGGGAGAATCAAGCTCTTCGCCTAGACTATCGCAAATATGGCTCATTACCTCTTTACAAGTAACATTATTTTCATTCATCTTTTAAACGCCTCGTTTAATTCTTTTCTTAAAAATGCCCGGGCTCTATGAAGTCTTGATTTAACAGCTGGAACCGAAAGCTCAGTAATTTCGCCGGTTTCTTCGGTAGATAAGCCTTGAACATCACGAAGCAAAAAGACTATTCTATAATCCGGAGAGAGTTTAGTAATTGCATCATCGAGAATTTTTTTCAGTTCATTATTCTCAAGTATATTTTGTGGTTCAAGATTCCAATCGCTCGCAAAATTATTTTCATAAAATCCATCTTCATTATCATCGGTAGAAACAAATTGATGTTTGTTTTTTCTAACTTCCATCAAGCAATGGTTGGCAACAATACGGTAAAGCCATGTAGAGAGTTTAGATTTTCCATCAAACTGGTTAAGAGATTTAACCATGCTTAGGAAAGTTTCCTGCATTATATTTTCGGCTCGTTCGGGATTGCGGCAAATTTTAAAGGCAAAGTTGTAAATTGTTTTTTCGTAACTTTTGACAAGCAGAGCCATTGCCTTACGATCGCCGGTTTTTGCCGATTCGATAATTTCTTCTTCGTTCATGTGATGCAATTTTTTATTTAAGGATTCATACAAATTTAGCTTAAGGTAATTTGAAATTCAGAAATCAATAATTTTTGCAAGGCGGTTATCGTTTTCATAAATATGGATAATGCCGTTTTCTATTTCTACGGAATTCATTATAATTATATTGTTTAATAATATTAATGTTGAAGACAAATATAAATCAATCTTATGTCTCAAAACAAAGATTCCATATTGATTACAGGCAATAAGCTTTTTACCGGGATAAGTGAAGCGGAATTAAAAGTTAATTTCAGTTCAAAAAACCTTACTGCTATAAAAGAAGGTGAAGTAATTTTTCAAAACGGTGGCAGTAGTGAAGAAATTTATTTATTAGTGGACGGAGAAGTAAAAATAAAATTCCCAAATCCTGCCGGTGCACCAATTATTGGGACTAAAACTAAAAATGATTTTTTTGGTGAAAAAGAATTTATAGAAAAAACGCCAAGGAAATCATCTGCAGTCGCCGAGACAAATTGTTTGATATTTGTGATAAATCGCAGCGAGTACCTTGAAATAATAGCACAGAACCCTGTTGTCAAAAATAACCTTCCTTTAGAAAATTCAAGTGAATCATTTCAAAAAAATATTTCGGATAATTTGTCAAGAAATAATTCAAGAAGGCAATGGATAATTGAACCGGAGGTTAATGTAATGGAACACAAAGATGATGAAGCATTGAAAAATAAAGAAGAAAAAGTTATCGAACCAGAAACACCGTCAACTGCTACTCCGGATGAGAAAAAAGATGAAGAGGTTTTGATTGCCGGGAAAAATATTGATGAGTTACCAGTTGAAGATTTGATTGAAACTAAAGAAGAGAAAGATGAGACAAATTTAGAGTGGGATTTTAGTAATCTACCTTTGGAAGAAGATAATTCATTACAAGCTAAGGATTACTTTCAAGAACCGGGTGAAGTACCGGCAGATTGGAATTTTCCTGAAGATAAATCTTTCCGTGAAGATGAAACACCGGAGAAATTTGAAGAGATTCCGAAAATAAGTGAGTTACAATTTTATGAAATCTTAGATGCAATAAAAAGAATTAACACGAATTTACAGATAGGAAATGTATCGGAGCAAACGATAAAAGAAACAATTTATTTAACCGGCGCGGAAAGCGGAAGGATTTACTTTAAGGATAAAAATGATAATGAATTTTATGGATTAGTGCCGGGGACGAATGAAAAGAATGAGATTAGGATTAAAATTAATGAAGGGATTACAGGAATTTCGGCGGCAGAAAATAAAATAATTAACATTAAAAATCCCACAGGAGATATTAGATATTATGGTCCATTTGATAATCCTGGTGATGATAACTTGGAGAACTTGCTTTCTTTTCCAATATCCAATGAGCAGGGAGAAGTAATTGCGATTCTTGAATTATTTAATTCACCCAAAGAGATTTTTAGTGAAGAGGAAATAAATTTGCTTTCCCGATTATCGCCAATAATAAGTCAGGCAATTGAAAATGCGAGTACAAGGACAGTATCTACTCAAGAAAATCAACTTCCGACAGTAGACAAAATAGCGAATTTTTTAATAGGAGATTTAGATCCTTCAATTATGCTTATCAAGTATTATTCGGATATTATAAGGAAGAAAAATATTTCAAGCGAAATTAATCCTGTCCTTGCAATGATATACAACCAAGCCGAACTGATAAATAATTCACTTATTAGTATGATGAATTTTATTTCGGATAAAAATACACTTAATATGCGAAAAGAAAACATCAATGACCTAATGAACGACATAGTTTCGATGCTTGCAGAATATGTAGAGCTGCGAAAAGTAAAGCTTTATAAAAAATTCAGTGGAAATACTAATGTAATGATTGACAGAAAAGAATTTTACCAGGCTTGTTATCAAATTACAAAAAATGCATGTGATGCAATGCCGGACGGTGGAGAGATATTTATAATTACCAAAACTACCGGAGATTATGCTTCAATTGAATTTAGAGATACTGGCTCCGGTATTCCTGAAGAGTTACAATCGAAAATTTTCGAACCATTTTTTTCATTCGGTAAAAGCAATAAAACCGGTTTAGGGTTAGCGATAGCAGAGAAAATTATTCGCAACCATGGCGGAAATATTTCAGTATCTAAAAGCGAGGGATCGGGATCAATTTTTTCTATTTCGCTTCCGGTAATAAACTAATAATCATAACCAAATTACTTTTTCGTTTAAGCACATCCATTCAAGAATATAATGAGTAAACTAATTGTAATACTTGGGCCAACTGCCACCGGGAAAACTAAATTGGCAGCGAGGCTTGCTTTTGAATTTGACGGAGAAATTATTTCTGCTGACTCCCGTCAGGTATATAAGGGAATGAATATAGGCACGGGAAAGGATTTAGATGATTATGTTGTGAACGGGAAAAAAGTACCTTATCATCTGATTGATATTCTTGAACCGGAAGAAGAGTATAATCTTTACAGCTTTAAGGAAAATTTCCTTCAAGCTTATGACGATATTTTGGCAAGAGGAAAAAGTCCATTCCTTGCCGGCGGAACAGGGATGTACTTGAGCGCAATAATAAATAATTATCAGTTAAAACAAATTAACTTCGAAGCTGACGAATACGCTAAGTTAAATTCGCTAAATTTTGATGAACTAAAAAATATACTCTTAACAGTCAAAAGTACGCTACACAACAAAACCGATTTAGTAGATAAAGAAAGAGTTATTAAAGCTATTCTTGTAGCAAAGGCAATGGAAAATAAATTAAACAGGAATATAAGTTCGCTTATAATCGGAATAAATTTAGAACGTTCTGAAGTAAAAAAACGTATTACCGAAAGGTTGAAGAAAAGATTAGACGAGGGCATGATAGATGAAATTAAAATGCTGGTAGAAAATGGAATTTCCTTTGAAAAATTGAATTACTTTGGGCTCGAATATAAATTTGCCGGGATGTATTTGAAGGGCGAATTAAGCTATATGGCGATGTTTCAAAAGCTTAATAGCGCCATTCATAATTTTGCAAAACGTCAGATGACATGGTTCCGAAAAATGGAAAAGGAAGGTACACAAATTCATTGGATTCATGGAAATGATTTTGGAGAAGCAAAAGAAATAATTATTATGAACCGATAACCAGCCAGAGCTTAAGTAATTATTTTCATTTTCTTATGAGGGTTAGGTTTTTAACGATTCGCTTAAACTATTTTCCTTTTTAATTCTTAAATTTACTGTATAAAAATTGCGAAGAATTATTTTAATCACTAAAGAGATAAAATGCTTTCCATCTATAATACGCTAACAAAACAAAAAGAAGAATTTAGACCGATCAACCCACCATTTGTAAATATGTACGTTTGCGGACCAACGGTTTACGATTATTTTCACATCGGTAATGCGCGGTCTTTCATAATGGCGGATGTTATCAGGCGCTACTTAGAATTAAAAGGATACAAGGTTAAATATGTAATGAATCTTACCGATGTAGACGATAAAATAATCAAAAAGTCTATTCAGGAGAATAAGGAAGCTAAAGTTGTTTCAGAAAATTATATTAATGCATTTTTTGAAGACATAAAAAAACTAAAGATAAAGCAGGCAGATATATATCCAAAAGCGACTGAGCACATGGAAGACATTGTTAAGTTGATAGAGGAGTTGGAAGAAAAGCATTTTGCATACAATGTTGGCGGGAATGTTTTTTATGATGTTTCTAAATTTAAGAATTACGGAAAGTTGAGCGGGAAAAAAATTGACGAACTTGAGTCAGGTTCAAGAATTGAAATTAATGAAGAGAAAAATAATCCTCTGGACTTTTCCTTGTGGAAAAAGGCAAAACCGGGAGAGCCATCATGGAATAGTCCTTGGGGAGAAGGCCGACCCGGGTGGCACATTGAATGCTCCGCAATGAGCTGCAAACATTTGGGAAAAACTTTTGATATCCACGCAGGCGGTAATGATTTAATTTTTCCGCACCATGAAAACGAAATTGCTCAAAGCGAGGCTGCAAGCGGCAAGAAGTTTGTAAATTATTGGATTCATTTCGGTTTCTTAAATATCAACGATGAAAAAATGTCCAAGTCACTTGGAAATTTTTTCACTGCACGCGATATTTTAAAAAAATATTCTGCGGAAGCTATCAGAATGTCGTTTATTCAAACACACTATGCCGGTCCGTTAAACTTTAGCGAGGAACTCCTTTC
>JAJYCM010000188.1 GCA_021778375.1 Bacteroidota bacterium | reverse complement strand
TTTTATTTTTCCTATTGACACTATACAAAATTTTTGGATGAGGAATACATACATACCGTTGGATATGATTTTTGTGAATTCTAAGGATAAAATTGTAACTATACAACATGCTACTAAAACTTTATCGGATCAAACTTATGCTTCAACGGCGCCCGCAATGTATGTAATTGAAGTAAGCTTAGGATATACTGACAAATATAAAATTAAAACCGGCGATAAAATTTCATGGAAGAGATAGCAATAAGTCGTTGAAACGACTTCCAGGATTTGGGTGGCGTTTTTATACCCACGACTGAGGTCGTGGGCTGCCTATTCAATGTTAAGAAGTAGCTGGCTTTACTTCTGAAATTGATCAGTGTAGTCTAATCTTTCTTGGTAAGGAAATATCTAAATAAAAGAAAATAGCAGCCCATAGATTTATCTATCAGAAGGGTAATTGAATAAATCAATTAGAAAATCTACTTCACTCTACTTTCCGTAAAGTTCGTATTCGGTTAGTTCACAAATAATATGCGCTATTGTAATATGTCCTTCTTGGATACGCTGCGTATTATTTGACGGGACTACAATAGGAATATCCACAATTGAATTTAATTTTCCACCGGAACCGCCGAGAAATCCGATTACCTTCATTTTTTTGGAATGCGCCATTTCAACAGCTTTAATAACGTTTGGAGAATTCCCGCTCGTAGAAATGGCAAGAAGAACGTCACCGTTATTTCCCAAGCCTTCAACATTGCGGGCAAAAATATTTTCGTAACCGATGTCGTTGCCTCCGGCTGTTAGATTAGATGTATCGGTCGTTAAAGCTATTGCAGCAAGAGCGGGACGGCTAATATTATGATTTAATCTAATCATTAATTCGGTTGCTATATGCTGACAATCTGCGGCGCTTCCGCCATTGCCGCAAAGAAGAAGTTTCTTTCCATTCTTATATGCATCAACTAAAAGATTAATCGAATCAAGAATACCGGGTAAACATTCGTTCTGTATTTTAATTTTTGTTTCTGAGCTTTCAATAAGAGAATCTATTGCGAATTTTTTCTTATCCATATTTCCCAATCTAATGATTTAGTTTTTTCTAAACAGTAATAGGTATTTTTACATGCACAGCATTCGCAAACTCTTTTATCAAGCTCCAGTTATTTTCATCTTCCAAATAATTTCCGGTCACAAGAATCTTAGCGCCGCTTTTAATTTTTTCACGTGCGATTTGTGGAGACCTAATACCGCCGCCGACTATTACCGGAACACTGCAAATGCTTGAAACTGCTTTAACCATTTCGTTTGAAACTGGATTATCAGCGCCGGAGCCGGCTTCAAGATAGATTAATTTCATACCAAGATATTCTGCTGCAAGTGCTGTAGCTGCCGCGATTTCAGGTTTGTTTTTTGGAACGGGAAAACTTCCGCTCATATATTCTGCAGTGGTAATTGAGCCTGATTCTACGATAATATATCCGGTTGAAATCGGTTCCAAATTATATTTTCTAATCAAGGGAGCTGCTAAAACATGCTTGCCGATTAAGTGTTCCGCATTTCTTCCACTTACTACGGAAATAAATAGAATTGCATCCGCAGATTGACAAATTTGATTTTCGCTTCCAGGGAAAATTATTACAGGTAAAGTTGTAATAGATTTCACTTTAGAAAGGAAGTCGTCAAAGTTGCCGTTAATCATTAGGCTTCCTCCGACCAAAAATCCATCTACGCCGGAATGTTCACAATGAGTTATAAACCGGGATAAATCATTATCGGTCAACTTATCCGGATCAAGCAAAACTAAATAAGCCGCGCCTTTTTGCGAAACAGTATTTAGCAGATAATTATATATTTTCATAAAAGATTCAGTTATGATAAACGAATATAAAAATTTTGAGTTTCATAAAAAAGAATATGCCCCAAGTTCATCAATATTTTAAATAGCGACATTTTTGGCTTATATTTTCTTTTTTGAAAGCGCTATCAATATTTTCGAACTGAAAAGATGTGATAGAATTGGCTTAAAATTCATAAATTGATCGAACTGGTTTATTTAATATTTTCAATTAAAATATTCTCGTCCCAAAATTACTAAAAAGCTTTGGAGAATCACTGATGAATGCAGAGATTAAAAAATTTTTCTATCCTTCTAAAATTGCTGTTGTGGGCGCTTCGCAGAAGGAAAAAAGTATTGGATACGAGCTTTTGAGGTCGATTAAAAATTATGGATTTGTTGGTGAAATATATCCTGTAAATCCGAATGCGGATTTTTTGCTCGGTTACAAAGGCTATAAATCCATTCCGGAATTACCTGATGGAATTGATCTTGCCATCGTTGTTGTCCCAAAACAATTTGTCGATGATTCACTCGATAACGTATTGCTAAAAAACATTAAGAGTATAATTCTGATTACAGCCGGTTTTAAGGAAGTGGGCGTGGAAGGCGCTGAATTTGAGTATAAAATTATTGAAAAGGTTAGAGCATCGGGAGCGAGGTTAGTGGGGCCAAATTGCATGGGAGTAATAAACACTTTTAAGAATATAAGGCTTAATGCTACTTTTGTCGCCGAAAAACCGGAAACCGGCTATACTGCTTTTCTTTCGCAAAGCGGAGCAATCGGTGCGGCTATACTAAATTCACTTCGGGAAACAGATATTAAATTCGGGCATTTTATTAGCGTTGGAAATAAGGCGGATATCTGTGAAAATGATCTTTTGGAATTCTGGCAGTCGGATGATAATATAAAGACTATCGCTCTTTATTTAGAAAGTTTTACTGACGGAGAATCATTCCTGAAAATAGTATCTAAAGAAATTAATTTTAAGCCTATTATTATTCTTAAAGCAGGAAGAACTGCTGAGGGAATAATAGCCGCATCGTCTCACACAGGCGCAATCGGAACAAGCGATAAAGTTGTGGATGCCGTATTGAACCAGTTTGGAATTATTCGTGTTAATACTCTTGCCGCTCTTTTTAACACATCAAAAGGGTTTGAGAATTTTACGCATCCTTTAGGTAATAGAATTGGCGTTGTAACAAATGCCGGCGGTCCGGCAATATTGGCAGTAGATGCGCTAGGAGAAAAAAACTTGACGCTCTCAAGATTAAGTGAGAAAACAAAAAACAAGTTAAGGGCAATTGTACATCAGGAAGGGAGTGTAAATAATCCGGTTGACCTTCTTCCCGGCGGCAGTGCTGAACAATATAAATCTGTAAATGAAATTTTATTGTCCGATGAAAATGTTGATGCTGTAATTTCTATTTTTGTCGAACCGGTTATGGTTTCTCCGATGGCAGTAATAGAAGCTGTTAACAGTATTGAAAACATCAAGCCTGTCTTTCAAGTTGTCATGCCGCTGCCTGAGTTTTGGGAGAATTACCGGAAAAATTCAATCTATAAAAAACCTTTATTTAGAAATCCCGAAGAACCGGCAGAAGTCATTTCCAACATTTTATTTTATTTAAATAGAAATAAAGTTCACCACAAGATTTTACCACCTCAAAATTTCGGTTTTGATCTAAGCAAAGAATCTTCTTTCGTATCGAATGATTTAATAAAATTAATGTTGAAACATTATAACATACCGATTGTCAGTTCAACAATTATCTCAGCCGGTAAAATTAACAAGCATATCGAAGATTTTGCTTTCCCGATTGTATTAAAGGGGATTTCAAAGGAACTTGTGCACAAGTCTGAGATAAATGCAGTTAAGGTAAATATCAAGAATATAAACCAACTTCTTGAAGCTGAAATGGAAATACTTGAAAACTTTAAGACTAACGGAATTGATCTGGATGAATTTCTTATTCAACCTTACATCAAACCGCGCTTTGAAATATTGATCGGTGGATTTAGAGATCCGGCTTTTGGGCCGGTGATTATGTTTGGTAGTGGAGGAAAATATGTGGAAATTTATAACGATACGGCAATTAAATCTGCTTACCTAAACGACAACGATATTGACGAATTAATTTCCGCAACAAAAATGGGAAAACTTCTTGAGGGAGTCAGAGGGGAAACGGCTATAGATAAAACGAAAATTAAGGAAATAATTCAATCAGCAGCCCAAATGATGGTAGATAATCCTTCAATTTTAGAGTTCGATTTTAACCCGGTTATTATCTCTGAACACAATACCATATATGCGGTAGATGTAAGGATAAAATTGTCTTAATAAATCTTGGTACACAATTCTTGTAGCGAAGGTGACTTTGCCATTTTTGTCACACTATTTTATCTGCAATTTATTGGTGAGAATTTTAGTTTTGGTGGAGGCTTGTTACAGGCCTGGTAGAAATTTGGAAAATTTGGTCAAAAAACAGAGGGGAAAAAGAGTAATATGTGACAAAATGTCCGAAGAGGGAAAATAACGAGTGACGAGTGACTGAAAATTATTTCAAGGAGTTTTTTCTGTATTCGGACAGAAGTCAATAGTCATTCCCAAGATTAAGAAAATTGACTAATTGCAGTCTCCCCTTTTACCTTTTTTGATAAAATAATCAAGAAAAAGTACCATTTTGGCTTAAAAGAATTGGTATAATTTTAGAGTTACTAATCATCTCAAAATAGATCAAATTTAATCAAAACAAGTGGAAAGAAGATGCATAGGAAAAAAGTAACGATTGATGGCAACGAAGCAGCGGCTTATGTGGCATATCAAACAAATGAAGTAATAGCAATATATCCGATAACTCCTTCGTCAAACATGGGCGAATGGTGCGACGCATGGTCGGCTGTCGGCAAAAAGAATATATGGGATGAAATACCCTCGGTTAGTGAACTTCAAAGCGAAGGCGGAGCTTCAGGCAGCGTTCACGGGGCATTACAGAATGGCGCTCTTACAACGACATTTACAGCTTCGCAAGGTTTGCTCTTAATGATTCCAAACATGTTTAAGATAGCTGGTGAATTGACATCAACGGTATTTCATGTTTCGGCAAGATCGCTTGCGGCTCAAGCGCTTTCGATTTTCGGAGATCATAGTGATGTAATGTCTACCCGCTCAACCGGTTTTGCAATGTTAGCATCAAACTCAGTACAGGAAGTTATGGATTGCGCATTAATTGCCCAGGCTGCAACGCTTGAAGCACGCATTCCGTTTTTGCATTTCTTCGATGGTTTTAGAACTTCGCACGAAGTAATGAAGATCGAACAATTAACAACAGAAGATATTCGTAATATGATTGACGATGAGCTTGTATTTGCACATCGCAAGCGCGCATTAAATCCGGAACACCCGGTACTGCGCGGAACAGCTCAGAATCCGGATGTTTATTTCCAGGGAAGAGAGACGGTAAATAAATATTATAATGATTGCCCGGAAATTGTACAAAAGCAGATGGATAAGTTTGCAAAAATCGTTGGAAGGCAATATCATTTATTTGATTATGTCGGTGCACCGGATGCTGAAAGAGTTATTATAATAATGGGTTCGGGTGCAGGCGCTGTTGAAGAGACAATCGACTATTTAATTTCCAAGGGAGAAAAGGTCGGCGTTCTAAAAGTAAGATTATACAGA
>JAJYCM010000187.1 GCA_021778375.1 Bacteroidota bacterium | reverse complement strand
CCATGTTAATTTTAAATAATTTTATTTTCTAAGTTCAGATAGTTCATTAAAAAGTTTAATCTCTTTCGAAGAAAGATTCTTCGGAATGTTTACCGAAATAGTGACGAATAAATCTCCCTTTCCTTTTGAGCCATCGGATTTCTGCATTCCCAATCCTTTAAGTCGAAGAGTCTTTCCGTTGTCTGTTTCTTTGGGAATATCAATATTAATGATTTTTCCTTCCAATGTCTTAATTTGTTTTTTCCCACCTAGAACAGCAGTATACAAATCTATCGGCATTGAGTAATATAGATCATCGTTTCTTCTTTCAAAGACTGGATGCTTTTCTATTTGAATAGTTAAATAGAGATCGCCGCGTTCACCGCCCCCAATGCCTTCAGCTCCTTGGTTTTTTAATCGAAGTTTTTTCCCTTCTTGAATACCCGGAGTAATTTTAACACGAAGTTTTTTCCCATCGACAGAAATTTCGCGTTCGACACCGGCGTTAGCATCTTCCAATGAAATGTTTAAAATTGCTTCGTAATCTTTTCCCTTCCGGCCGCGTCGAAAAGTATTGCCTTTTCTTTGCGCATTAATATTTCCACCAAAAAAACTTTCAAAGAAGTCAGAGAATCCTGCTCCGCCAAATAAATTTTCAAACTCCGGGGGAACATTATAATTTCTTTGATTCGAATAACTATTATATCCTCTTTCATTACCCGTGTTTTGGTACTGCTTCCAGTTTGAGCCTAGTGTATCATATTTTTTTCTTTTCTCGGGATCACTTAAAACTTCATTTGCTTCCGTGATCTCTTTAAATTTTTCTTCGGACGACTTATCACCAGGATTTTTATCCGGATGATATCTTTTCGCAAGCTTACGATATGCTTTTTTTATCTCATCAGCATTTGCATTTTTTTCGACGCCAAGAGTTTTGTAATAATCTTTATACTCCATGTTTTCCTCACACCTTTCTCAAGGAAGACCAATAAAAATAAAACTTATTTAATGACTGAAATTAATAAATGAAAAGGGTAACTGAAAGCAGCCACCCTTTCCATTTCAATCATTTTTTCAGCGTTTACTTTATCTTTACTTCTATTTCTTTAGGTTTAGCCTCTTCAGCCTTTGGAACTGTAATGTTTAACTGACCGTCCTTAAATTCTGCTTCTATTTTGTCTTCTCTGATTTGTTGAGGTAATCTAAAAGAACGATAATATTTCCCGAAGACTCTTTCCATTCGATGATACTTGGAATCTTTAGATTCCTTTTCCTGCTTTCTTTCTCCGCTGATATTTAACAGACCTTCAACATACGATATTTTGACATCACTTTTGCTAACCCCTGGTAGATCCAACTTAATTATATATCTATCTTTATCTTCTGAAATATCCGTCAATGGCATCCAAACCGCATTTTCATATTCGGAATCGCCCTCTTCAGAAGTCGAACCAAATCGGCTGCCGAATGATCTAAATAATTTGTTGAACTCCCTTTCAACATTTAATAACTCCCTTTCAGGACTCCATTTTACGAGTGCCATAATTAAATCCTCCTTAATTTTTATTTTAATTTGTGATTTTTTTACTAACTCATACTTAGGATCTCAATTAATATACCAAACAATGGTTGTGTCTATAACTCATTATATAATATAGATTTATACTGATTAGAAATTTGAAATACTCTATGCGACATATTGTCCATCTCTTTGACAGTTGTGTCTATTCATCAATTTTATTGTCAATTTGTCTGACAATTTTTCCTCTATTTATAAATTGAATGCCTTACATGTTATCGTGAAGCAAACCAGCAAATTATTGAATTGTTAATCGAATTCACTTTCAGTATTTTTAAAATTTAAACATTAAAATAATTTGATGAGCACTTCATTAAACGAAGACACAATAGCTGCAGTAGCAACTCCTTTCGGCAACGGTGCAATTTCTATAATCCGAATAAGCGGTCCCGAATCATTTTTATTAGTTGACAAAATATTTGATGGCAAGAAGAAAATTGCGGATGCTGCCACTCATACAATTCATTATGGCAAAATTGTCGACGAACATAAAAATTTTATTGATGATGTCTTAGTTTCCGTTTTTCGTATGCCGAATTCTTATACAGGAGAAGATAGCGTTGAAATTAGCACTCACGGAAATCCTCTTATTTCAAAAAAAATTATCGAACTCCTAAGCCAACAAAATGTCCGGCTTGCAGAACCTGGTGAATTTACAAAGCGCGCATTCTTAAATAACAAAATAGATTTAAGCCAGGCTGAAGCTGTAGCTGATGTCATAAATGCCAGAACTGATGCCTCATTAAAAGGAGCGAGAAATCAACTCGATGGGATTCTTTCCCAAAAGGTTAATGAGCTTAGAAATTTGCTAATTAATGCTTCTTCTTTTATTGAATTGGAATTGGACTTTGCTGAAGAAGATATTGAATTCTTAAATAAAAATGACCTGCTGAAAAGAATTGAAAAAATAACATTTGAAATCGATAAACTGATCTCTACTTATTCTTTTGGAAAAGTTATCCATGACGGCGTTAATGTTTCCCTGGTCGGAGCTCCAAACGTAGGAAAATCCTCGATTTTGAACTATCTAGTTAAAGAATCTAGAGCAATTGTAAGTAACATCCCGGGTACAACAAGAGATGTAATCAGAGAAGATGTTTCAATCGGAGGAATTTTGTTCAGACTTCATGACACTGCTGGAATTCGTCCATCAAATGACGAAATTGAGAAGGAGGGAATTTTTAGAAGCCAGGAGGCAATTAAAAATTCAGATATCATTCTATTAATCGGAGATACTGAACAAGGAATTTCTCAAAAGCTTTTAGATAATGTAAATTCTATCGCCGGCTTAGAGAAAACAATTAAATTAATAAACAAAATTGATCTTGCTACCAATAAAAGTCTTGATAAAGAATATATCTGTGTTTCGGCTTTAACCGGACAAGGGATGGAAGGTTTATTTAATAAATTAATTGAATTTTCAGTCGGCTCTTCTGTGTATAGCGAAAAATCGGCGGTTGTTTCTAGCTTACGTCATTATTTGTGCTTAAAAAACGCTAAAGAATCTTTACAAAAAGCTGTGGATTCCATTAATCTCAGACTTAGTGGAGAGTTTATAGCTGTCGATCTGAGAAATGCTGAAAGCAATCTTGGCGAAATAATCGGCGAGGTTACCTCAGATGATATTCTAAATAATATTTTTATGAAATTTTGTATAGGAAAATAGTTTCACGTGAAACGGAAAGAATTAAAGATTTCAAAGACAAGCTTATCATTCTTCTGTCATTTTGAGTTATTGAAAAAGGCATTGCCTTTATTTATTAAAAGAATGACCACTTGTGTCATTTCGAATCCGGCTTTAGCCGATGAGAAATCCTTCTTTATAGCACATTCTTTAATTATATAAATTTTCGTTTCACGTGAAACGAAAAGAGATATTTGACTTATTTACTCATGTTACGCAACCTTTGGAGTAATGGAATAGGCCTATTTTCTCCATTATTCCAACATTCCATTACTCCAAAGAGAAATCCTGCGTAAGGTGAATTGTTTTTTATTTAATGGATTGATTTGATGAGAAAATTTGACGTTATCGTAGTCGGCGGCGGACATGCAGGAGTTGAAGCGGCTTGTGCTAGTGCAAATATGGGTTGCTCTGTTGCTCTTCTAACCATGGATAGGTTCGCTATCGGCAGAATGTCTTGCAATCCGGCAATTGGCGGAACTGCCAAAGGACATTTAGTGCGCGAAATTGATGCTCTTGGCGGAATGATGGGAAAAATTGCTGACCGCACCGGAATCCAGTTTAGAATGCTAAATAAATCTAAAGGACCTGCCGTTTGGTCTCCCCGTTGCCAATCTGATAGAAAGCTTTATTCTGAGGATGCCTATCGAGTTGTATCCGCTATACCAAATTTAGAAATTATTGAGGCTAACGTCGTCGATATTTTAACTGAAAATAAAAAAATTTCCGGCGTTAGGACTTCAGAAGACGACATTATTAATTGCAATTCGCTCATCCTTTCTTCAGGAACTTTCTTAAATGGTCTAATGCACACTGGCCTAACGTCTACCCCCGGAGGAAGATTTGGCGAAAAAGCTGCTTTGGGTATTACTCAATCTCTAATAAATTTGGGTTTTGAAACAAGCAGACTGAAAACTGGAACCCCTCCCCGCCTAAAAAAGGATTCTATCAATTGGAATGTATTAGAAGAACAACCTGGTGACGAAAATCCCCAGCCTTTTTCTTTTCAAACTGACAGAAGTAATTTCCCCTTTTTACCCCAAGTAAGTTGTTTCATAACCTATACTGACGAAATCGTTCATAAAATTTTAGAAACAGGCTTTTCTAGGTCTCCTATGTTTACTGGAGTAATTAAAGGAGTCGGCCCACGTTACTGCCCTTCAATCGAAGATAAAATTGTTCGCTTCGCTGATAAAAAACAACATCAGCTCTTCTTGGAACCTGAGGGATTGGATAGCGACCAAATCTATTTGAATGGATTCTCTACTTCTCTCCCTGCAGAAATTCAAATCGAGGCTATGACAAAAATTAAAGGATTAGAGAATGTCGAAATGGTTCGACCGGGTTACGCTGTAGAATATGATTTCTTTCCGCCTCATCAGGTTGATTTGACTTTAGAAACAAAATTAATTGAAGGACTATATTTCGCCGGACAAATAAACGGTACCTCCGGTTATGAAGAAGCTGCCGCACAAGGAATTGTTGCCGGTATAAATGCAGCAGCTAAAATTAAAGGACTACCTGAGTTTGTTTTGAAAAGAAGCGAAGCTTATATAGGGGTTTTGATCGACGATCTTGTAACAAAATCTACCGAAGAACCTTACAGGATGTTTACCTCACGGGCAGAACACCGGCTGCTCTTAA
Organism: Bacteroidota bacterium; assembly: GCA_021778375.1. Classification (GTDB taxonomy): domain Bacteria; phylum Bacteroidota; class Ignavibacteria; order Ignavibacteriales; family Ignavibacteriaceae; genus FEN-1297. Next base: position 627 of record JAJYCM010000187.1, on the reverse strand, counting down.
GACAGGATAACGCTGATCTACGTTTGATGAATTATGCTTATAAATTCGGACTAATTTCTAAAAATCTCTTTGAAGAAGTTTCACAGCGAAGAAAAATAATTACACAAGGAGTGGAATTATTTGATAACATTAAAATTCACGCGCGTGATATAAATCCATTTCTTGTTTCTAAAGGATCCTCCGAAATAGATTCAACTGAAACAATTTCAAAGCTATGTAAACGCCCGGAACTTTCTCTTAAAGAAATTCTCGACTTAAATGGAACGAGCGCTATTCCGCTTGTAAAAGAACTATATAAAGATGAATATGCACTTGAACAAGTTGAAATAGAGTTAAAATATGACGGCTATATCAAAAGACAACAGGAGATGGTCGATAAATTAGAAAGATATGAGGCAACAAAAATTCCTTTGACATTAAACTATTCATCATTAAAAGCAATATCTAACGAAGGCAGAGAAAAATTAAACAAGGTAAAACCCCGCTCTATAGGCCAGGCTTCGCGTATATCGGGCGTGTCTCCTTCTGATATTTCAATATTATTAGTATATTTGAAAAACTAATTTTGAAGGGCTTTACATGGTAGACGTTCAAGAACAATACTTAAAGCAACTACAATCTCTATGC
>JAJYCM010000186.1 GCA_021778375.1 Bacteroidota bacterium | reverse complement strand
GATTTGTATTAAAAGATTGGATATAATCATTCAAACCTTGCGGATTATATTGTTGATAGCTAAAGCCTCCGTATCCACCGACTAATCCCAGGCAGCCGAAACCGAACGTCTGTGCATTTGCATTAGTGGAGACCATAACTAAACAAATTGCTATAACAAACTTTACTATGAGCATAAATCCTCAATGCGATATGCGATTAAATTAACAATATTATAATTAAAAAGGAATTGCTTTAACAGGGTATTTGTCAAAACAGTATTAAAATAAAAAGCCATCCGTTTACTAAAGGATGGCTTTTAATTCATTATGCTTTAGAAATTATTTTAGTACTTCTTCTTTGCTCATGGCATTTTTATAAAGTAAGACAGCAAGCAGAGTAAAGAAAATGAGAGCTATTAAATCGCCCCAATTTCCAAAAGCATCTGCAACAGAAGCAACTCCGCTTCCTCCGAAAATTCCAAGTATATTTTGATGAAGTTTATCAATAAAGGAAATAGGATTACCTGCACTATCTTTACCGACAGTCCATCCAACCAGGACTGCTATTAAAATTCCGGTAATTGCTCCACCGGCAATCAATCCTGAACTAAACAAAGCGCCGGGTCCGATTTCGGATTCTGCTTCAGCAGATTTTTTCCTTTTATCAACGATCCATTTCACAAGACCTCCGACAAAAATAGGAGTTGTAGTTGAGAGTGGTAAATAGGCTCCTACAGCAAATGCAAGGGACGACACGCCGCATAATTCCATAACCAGAGAAATACCCATACCGATTATTACTAACGCCCAAGGAAGATTTTGGCTTAATAATCCTTTTATAACGGTAGCCATTAAAGTAGCTTGAGGAGCAGGCAGTGGATCAGGATGAGCAGGAGTGATCGGTCCGATACCTACAGTTTTTTCAAGTAGCAACAATGTAAAACCGATTGCAACAACAGAAGCTAGGACTCCTATAATCAATCCAATTTGTTGCTTGACAGGTGTCGCCCCGACTATGTATCCGGTCTTTAAATCTTGCGAAGTTGCTCCCGCATTTGCAGACGCAATACAAACTATTGAACCGACTACCAAAGCAAGCGGTTCATAAAAAGAGCCCGTCCATCCGATGCCTACAAAAATTAAAGAAGTAGCCATAAGAGTAGCAATTGTCATTCCGGAAATCGGGTTTGATGAAGAACCAATAATACCTACAATCCTTGAAGAAACAGTAACAAAGAAAAATCCAAAAACCACGACCATAATTGACGAAAGAAAATTAGTTGGTATATTCGGAATTAGAGCCATGAAAAGAATAAGTACAACACTTCCGCCGAGTACAAAAACTAAGGGCATATCTTTAGCGGTTCTTAATTTTACTTCTTCTTCTACATTATTTGCTTTGTTGCTTCTAGATTCTTTAAAGTCCTTAAAAGAATCTTTGAAAGCATTGATGATAGTCGGAAGGGATTTAATCAAAGTAACAATTCCGCCAAAAGTGACAGCGCCTGCACCGATATATCTTATATAGTTACTCCAAATATCTGAAGCGGACATTTGTGAAATCAGAACTTTGCCCGGGGCAAAAACCGTAGTCAAGCTATCACCTAAGAGAGTAATCAAGGGGATTAAAACAATCCATGATAACACACCGCCGGCAACCATTATCCCGGAGATTTTTGGACCGATAATATACCCTACACCCAAAAGCTCGGGAGTAATTTCACCGTTAATTGTTCCGTTAGGCAAAGCGGACTTTCTCCCGAATACATAAGCGGGAACGTCTTTCCAAAGACCAAAAATTGACATTAATAATTTATATAGGAAAGCGATACCTAAACCGTAATAAACTTTCTTAGCAAGGTTACCGCCTTTTTCGCCGGCTACTAAAACATCGGCACAAGCAGTGCCTTCGGGATAAGGAAGAACTCCATGTTCTTTAACAATAAGTGAACGTCTCAGAGGAATCATAAAAAGAATTCCTAAGATTCCACCTGATAGTGCGAGAACAAATATTTGGAAATATTGGAAATAAGCTCTGCCGCCGGGAAGGAAAAGAAGCGCCGGTAAGGTGAATACAACACCAGCAGCAATCGACTCGCCAGCAGAGCCAATTGTTTGAACAATATTGTTTTCAAGGATAGTAGACTTACCAATTTTTTTGAAGATTGAAATTGCAAGGACGGCGATTGGAATAGAGGCGCTGACAGTTAAGCCTACTTTAAGACCAAGATAAACGGAAGCAGCGCCGAAAATAACTCCGAAGATTGCGCCGAGAATTATTGCTTTTAAAGTAAATTCAGGAATAACCTCATTTGCAGGGATATAAGGTTTGAATTCTGTGGAGGTCGATTTTTTTTCTGCCATGTATTACAACTCCTTATTAATAATTTGGAGAAAAATGATTGTGAATATTTGCATAATTGCTTAGAAAAGCAAACGGAATAGTTATAAATTCATCTTAAAATTTCATTTTCCTCATTCCGATATGGCAAATTGCAAAATCATATTTCACTGGATCGGCGGGATCAAACCTGCACAGATTGCGCGTAATTTCTTCAGCCATTAACCAGCTAACATTTTTTCTTTTTGTAAGTCGAAGCGATTTACAGACCCTTGCAACGTGTGTGTCTACCGGTATAATTAATTTATTTGGCTTAATTATATCTGACCAAATCCCGAAATCAAGTTCATCTCGCCTTACCATCCAACGAAGAAAAAGATTTATACGCTTGCAAGCGCTGCCATGATCAGGAAGAGGAAACATAAACTTCAAACCGGGCGTTAAATTCTGATTTGGCGTTAAATTTTGTGCAAGCTTGATAAAGTGTTCGGAAAATTTGTTAATCGTATATTTTAGAACAAATTCTTTCGAGTCACAATACGAATTAAATAAACTTTTCAAGGAGCCGTACTCCGAATAAACGTTTCGGAGCAGAAGGAAGAGTAACTGGATATCGGTTGAAGTATAAAACCGATGTTTGAAATTTTGGAAAGCCTCTTCTGATTTTTTCCGGTCAAGATTCATTACAAAATCAAAAGGGTGATGCTTGGAGATTATCAATATTTTGTTCAATGAGTTTATTATTTGAGAGACATTTCCGTAGGCAAAAACAGAGGCAATAAATCCAATTAACTCGATATCCTTTTCGTCTTTAAATAAGTGAAGGAATTGTAAAGGATCTGGTGATATTTGCGATTTATCAAAAGCTAAATAGTGTTTATCAAGTTTTTCTTTTAGGTTCATTCAGCAAAGCAAAAAATGAGCTATTTAACAAGCCTAATCATCTCTCTGATGGCTTCGTTCAATCCTACAAAGACTGCCCTGGCAATTACGGCATGTCCGATACTTACTTCATCAATACCGGAAACTTCGCGAAAGATTTTTATATTCTGATAATCAAGCCCATGCCCTGCATTAACGCCGAGACCAAGTTTCTTAGCATGTTTTACAGCGATTCTAATTCTTTCAAGCTCATCAAATTGTTCCTCCTCGGAGATTGCGTTTGCAAAAACGCCGGTATGAATTTCAATAAAATCGGAATTTATTTCAGCAGAGGCATCAATTTGTTCTATTGACGGTTCTATAAAAAGAGAGACTTCGATTTCAGCTTTGTGCAAATCATTTATAGCATCTTTTAATCTACTGATATTATCAATAACGTTTATACCGCCTTCAGTTGTCAATTCCTGGCGGCGTTCCGGAACTATGGTAGCGAGTTCGGGACCAACATCGCAGGCAATTTTTATAATTTCATCCGTTGCAGCCATTTCAAGATCAAGCTTTGTCGTTAATAATTCCCGTAGGAGTCTTACATCACGTTCATTTATATGTCTTCTATCTTCTCTAAGATGGACGACAATTCCGTCAACTCCAGCTTGCTCAGCCAATAAGGCAAAAGTTATTGGATCGGGTTGGTTCTCACCTCTTGAGTTTCTTAAAGTAGCTATATGATCGACATTTAGAGAAAATCTCATTTTGAATCCTCGTAAAAATTTGGTCTAATATTCATGATGCAGAGAATATGCAATCTTTGATTGAAAAATAACCAAAATATTTTCTAAGTAAAAATACTATGCATTACAAAGCAGATATAATAATTTTAGATTATATTTTAGAAGAGTATTATTCTGAAATTATAAAATCAATATGAAGATACATTTTTTTCTACTAACGATATTAATTACGACATCTTTTCTATTTCCTAATTCAAAGAAAATTAAATTTGTCGTTATCACTTCAGATAAAGGAATGCCGGGAGGTGTTTATATTACCGGCAATTTGGCAGAACTAGGTAATTGGGATGCTTCTTTATTCCCTTTGACGAAAATAAATGATAGCACATGGAGCAGAGTTTTTGAATTTCAAGACAGTGCTTCTATACAATATAAATTTACAAGGGGCAGCTGGCAAAGTGAAGCATTAACGCCTGAAGGGAAAATCCCTTCGAATTATAATATAACTATTATTAACGATACGGTAGTTGCTGTACACATCTATAAATGGGAAGATGGAAACTCCAGACAAAAATTTAGTGGACAAATTACGGGAACTGTGGAATATTTTAGAAACATGAAAGGAAAAGGCATTAAACCTCGAGATATTATTGTATGGCTACCGCCATCATACAAAAGTGCTAAAACGAAAAGATACCCGGTTTTGTATATGCAAGACGGGCAAAATCTTTTTGATCCGAAAACTTCTTCTTATGGAATTGACTGGCAATTGGATGAGGCGGCGGACAGTTTGATAAAATCAAAAGATATTAAAGAGATAATAATTGTGGGTATTTACAATACCTCTGATAGAATGGTCGAATATCTTGATACAAAACTTGGTCATGTTTATATGAATTTTCTTGTCAATAAACTTAAACCATTTATTGACAAGAAATTTAGGACGCTTTCGGGCAGACTAAACACTGCTACCGGCGGGTCATCCGCAGGAGGGTTAATATCATTTATGCTTTTATGGGAGTACCCGAATGTGTTCTCGCAGGCGGCATGTCTTTCACCAGCATTTCACATTGATAAAATTAATTTCGTTAAAAATGTTAAAGATTATACAGGCAAGAAAAAGCCAATTAGAATATACATTGACGTTGGGACAAAAGATTTAGACTCTCTGTTAAAACCCGGCACAGATGAAATGGTTTCTGCTCTTAAAAAAAAAGGTTACAAAATTGGGAAAGATATTGAATACTTTATAGCAAAAGGAGCTACACATAATGAAGATGCCTGGTCAAAACGAAACTGGAGATATTTGGAATTTATGTTTGGGAAATAAAATAAATTTAATCTTTTAATTCTTTTAATGCTTAAAGTGGACGAGTCATTACCATTCAACATGTCCTTGACCATTGAGATTTTATTGATCTCCTGAGTTTATTTTTGTTATGTGATCCTTTTGAGAAATCAAAAACTTCAATATTTGCCTAAAAGCAGGCAGATTCGAAATGACAAAAAAAGATTGTGTCATTTCGACTGAGCCTGTCCGGTAGGCAGGTCCTCGAAGGAGAAATCCCATGTTCAATTCGACCATCTAAGCTTTACAAGGGGATTTCTCACCGGCTTAAGCCGGATTCGAAATGACAATTATTTGTGTGTCGTATCTAATGAGCTTGC
>JAJYCM010000185.1 GCA_021778375.1 Bacteroidota bacterium | reverse complement strand
TTGCGTGGGAACAAGATATTGTTCCAATAACTGCCCTTACAAAGTTAGAAGATTTAATTTCTTTAACTTCAAAGATCATTTTAGAGATGGTTATCAGGAAAGCAATTTGTTTGATCTGGTTTACAATCCTGAAGTTACTGTACGTTCCCGCGGTGTAATGGAAAAATGCACTTTCTGTATCCAAAGAATTATGGCAGCCCGGGAAGATGCTATAAGAGAACATAAGCCTCTCAAAGGCTCCGATGTTAAAACTGCTTGCCAGGAAGCTTGTGGAACAAGTGCAATTAATTTCGGAGACATAAATGATAATAAATCCGAGTTCTACAAATATAGAAATCACGAATTAGGTTACTACGTTTTAGAAAATTTAAATGTCAGGCCAAATGTTACTTATCTCGCAAAATTAAGAAATACTCATTCGGAGGAAGTATAATTGAATATTGACTACACTAAGGAACTTGTTCTTGTCGAAGGTAATCCCCGTTTAGCGGATATTGACGAGATAATTACCAGACCGTTAACTCAACCGCCTACTAGAAAGTTTTATATAGCACTTTCTATTAGTGGTGCGGCTTTACTAATTGGCGCTTATTCTTTGTGGCTGACTTTATATTATGGAATCGGAATGTGGGGAAATAACATCCCTGTCGGCTGGGCTTTTGATATTACCAACTTTGTTTTTTGGATTGGTATCGGACATGCCGGAACTTTAATCTCGGCTATCTTGTTTTTGCTTAGACAAAGATGGAGAACCGGAATTGCCCGTTTTGCGGAAGGAATGACAATATTTGCAGTTATGACGGCTGGAATTTTTCCTGTTATTCACCTTGGAAGGCCGTGGCTTGCAGGTTATCTAATTCCTTATCCAAACCAGCATTTATTGTGGCCTAATTTTGTTTCTCCGCTTCTCTGGGACGTGTTTGCTGTATCCACTTATTTTACAGTTTCGTTAATGTTTTGGTATATGGGTTTGATTCCTGACTTTGCAATTCTTAGAGACAAAACTGTTGATAAAATTAAAAAAACAATATATTCTATTTTCAGTTTAGGTTGGCGTCATTCTAACCGTCACTGGCGTCATTATGAAAAAACTTATATGATAATGGCCGGGCTTGCTACTCCGCTTGTTCTTTCTGTCCATACAATAGTTAGTTTTGACTTTGCTGTCTCGCTTATTCCCGGATGGCATACAACTATTTTCCCCCCTTATTTTGTTGCCGGCGCTATCTATTCCGGCTTTGCAATGGTTATGACTGTTCTGATTTTTGTCAGAAAAGTTTTTGATATGGAAAATATCATTACTCTTAACCATCTTGAAAGAATGGCTAAAGTAATGCTCCTAACCGGTTCTTTGGTTGCTTATGCCTATTTGATGGAATTTTTTATCGCATGGTATAGCCAGGTTCCCGCAGAACAATATGACTTCTGGGCAAGGGTTGTTGGGCCATATCGTTGGGCTTGGTATTTTATGATTAGTTGTAATGCCCTTATCCCGCAGTTGATCTGGTTTAAAAAGGTAAGACGTTCCGTTACGATGCTTTTTGTTATTTCAATTTGTGCAAACATAGGCATGTGGTTTGAACGTTTTGTGATTATTGTTCAATCTCTTAGCAGAGATTATCTCCCATCGAGCTGGCACATGTTTACTCCTACGCTTGTTGATTTTGGAGTACTTACCGGAAGTTTTGGTTTATTTTTTACTTTAGTTTTACTTTTCGCGAAAACTATGCCGGTGATTTCAATTGTAGAAACAAAATCTGTACTTGAAGGCTCTCAACCGTCTGTTCATGGAGGTAGCCATCATGAATGAAAATAAAGTTTTACATTCTGTCGCAGCGCTTTTCGATACGCCTGATAAAATTATTAACGCAGCAAGAAAAGTTAAAGATGCCGGCTATACTATGTTTGATGTTAATACTTCTTACCCAGTGCATGGTATGGATAAAGCCATGGGGCTGGGTCAATCGAAGATTGGTTATGTAACTTTGTTTTTTGGTTTTGCTGGTGCTGTTTTTATTTTCCTCTTCATGGGTTGGTCGATGGCGATTAACTATCCGTACATTGTTGGGGGCAAACCATTCTTCCCTTACCAGGCTTTTATTCCAATCACTTTTGAAGTAACTGTCCTCTGCGGTTCAATTGCAACTGTAGTAGGAATGCTTGCTGTGTTTTTCAATCTTCCATTTCTTAGCCATCCTATTCATGGCTCTAATTATATAAAAGAAGTTTCGGTAGATAAATTCGGTGTTGTAATAGAGGCTGAAGACCCACTGTTTGACAAAAATAAGGTATTTGAATTTTTTAAGAACCTAGGGGCAGGTAAAATTGAATTTATCTATGAACCCGAAAAACAAGCAATTAAAATTTTACAACCGAAGTTCATTGTGTTTCTTGCGGTTGTGGCAGCTTTAACTTCCTTCAGCACTTACTTTACCTTAAATAAGCTAATGTACATTGTTCCATTCAACTGGATGGACAATCAAAAGAAATCTAATCCCCAATCAGAGACTAATTTTTTCTATGACGGCTATGCTATGAGGACTCCCGTTGAAGGTACAGTTGCTAGAGGATTTATGCCTTATCCTTTCCATGAGCAAGCGCTACCTTCAGAACCACTTGCTAACCCGACTTTGCCGACAAAACAAATCTTAAAAATCGGGCAGGAAAAGTTTTTAACATTTTGTAGCCCTTGCCACGGAAATTATGCCGAGGGAGTTAGCAGATTAATGGGACAATTTCCTCCCGGTCCAACGTTGCATTCCGCAAAAATTATCGGTTATAGTGATGGTATGATCTACAATATTATAACAAACGGCCAGAATGCGATGCCCTCATATGCTTATCAAATACCGCGTGAGCAGAGATGGGCTATAATTGATTACATCAGAGTTTTACAAAGAGCGCAAAATCCTAAGCCATCCGATTTCCAAGCTATAAAAGAGTTAAATAAGGAGTCTGGTAAAAATGTCGTCAACTGAAATTGGTTACATAAGAAAAGAATTGCCGGAAAAAATAAAAACAATCGGATTGACTCTCTTTGTGGTTGGAACCGCCTTGGGTATCATCGGATTTTTAATTGACCCGCAACGTGCTTCATTAAGTTATCTGGTAACGTTTATGTTTTTAGTAAGCATTGGTGTTGGCTCTCTATTTTTAGTTGCATTGGAATATGCAGTTGGCGCCGATTGGAGCACCCCTTTTCGACGTATTAGTGAATTTTTAGCAGCCGTAATTCCGTTTCTAATTATCCTGGTCATTCCACTCCTGTTTAACCTAAAATATATATTCCCGTGGACACATAAAAGCATAGTGGATAGTTCCGTAATGTTGAAAGGAAAAACTCCTTATCTCAATGTCCCTTTCTTTATTATAAGATCTATCGGAATCTTTTTAATCTGGTGGGTTTTCTATTACTTCATAATCAGAAACTCAAGAAAACAAGACACGACTAAAGATCAGTATCTGACAAAGAAGAATATAAATATATCTTCTGGCTTCATCCCAGTGTTTGGGATTTCAATAACCGCGATTGCCTTTGATTGGATGATGAGTTTAGAACCGAATTGGTTTTCAACAATTTTTGGAGTTTACTATTTCTCCGGTACAGTTTGGTGTGCATTAGCTGCTCTAACGCTAATCGTTATTTTGCTAAATGAGCACGGATATCTTCATTCAAAAATTAAATCCGAACATTACTACACGCTGGGACTTCTGATGTTTGCCTTCACGGTTTTTTGGGCTTACATTGCTTTCTCACAATATCTTTTAATCTGGTATGCCGATCTTCCGGATGAAACTATCTGGTTTATGCATAGGTGGGTTGGCGGTTGGAAGGTCGTTTCGTTGGCAATTGTGTTTACGCATTTTATTTTTCCTTTCTTCTACCTTTTATCTTACAATGTCAAAATGCAAGCAAAAAAATTAAAGTTTATAGCAATCTGGATTTTATGTGCACACTTTCTTGATCTTTACTGGTTGGTGATGCCTGGAATGTCCACTAACGGCTATCAATATTCCTTTAGCTGGATGGATTTAGTTTTCCCGGTAGCTGCGGTCGGTTTAATAATTTTAATCTTCAAATCTTTAAGCCATAAGTATAATCTTCTGCCAATTGGAGATCCTAAACTTCAGAGAGGTTTAGATTTTCATTTATAGGATGAAAAGATCAAAGGAAATTTATGAATAACATCGAAAAAATAATCCAAACAATAAAAGCAGATATTAAAAAAAATCCATCAAAATTATTTGGGTTACTTTACCCATATATTCTGCTAGTCGGATTAGGAGTCGGGATATTTTATCTTTATAATATTAATAAAGTTGAAGAATCTACAATTCCTCCTGCTGTACCCGTTTCAACTCAAGCAGAAGATTTACCTCTCATAATGCCGAGCGAATCTGTAAGTAGTGATATAAGCTCATTAACCACTCCCACAGATGACTTAATTAATAAAGGGAAAGTTATTTTCACTGCATCATGTGTGGCTTGCCATGGAGCTGACGGCAAAGGTGATGGCGTTGCGGCTGTTGCTTTAACCCCTAAGCCGAGAAATTTTACAAGTAAAGATGGGTGGATAAACAGTCCAAAGCTTTCAGGCATTTATAAAACTTTATCCGAAGGTATATCCGGTAGTGCGATGGTTGCGTTTGATAACCTATCGCCCGCGGATAAGTTCGCCTTGGCTCATTATATTAGAAAGGCTTTTGTACCCGATCCGCCTCAAGATACTCCCGATGAAATAACAGCAATGGTCCAAACTTACCATTTGGGAGAAAATCAAAAAAATCCCGGGCAAATTCCTGTTAAAGATGCTATGCAGTTGGTGATAAATGATAACCAATCACGCTATCAAAATATTTTGTCTGCTCTGAATAATATCTCCAAAGATTCGCAGCCGGGTGCACAAATTTTTAGTCGTGTTACAAATAATAAAATAGAAGCTCTTACAACTTTAAGCAGCTCAGACGATTGGCATAAAAGTGAACAGTCTTTTGTCGATATAATCGTCAACAACATTAACCAGGATGGGTTTAATGGAAATGTTTATGATATGACAAAAGCCGATTGGAATACTTTTTATTCATATATGAATAAAAATTTTTAATTGAGCAGTAAATGAAAAAAATCATAATTGCAATAATCATTTCCTTTTCCTTTACAGGCATTACTAAATTATTTGCCGGTAGTGTAAATGAAAAGGTAGGGATTGTAAAAAATCTTGGTAAAGCTATTCCTCTGAATCTAAATTTTTATGATTCGGATGGGAAGGAAGTTTTATTGAAGAATTTAGTTAATAAGCCGACTGTTATTGATTTTGCATATTATAAATGTACTGGAATTTGCACACCGTTGATGACTGAGGTGGCTACTGCCGTTGGAAAAACTGATTTGGAACCAGGTAAAGATTATAACTTGCTGACAATAAGCATCAACCCGCAAGAAACTTCTTTTGATGCTGCAAATAAAAAATTTCAGATTATGGATTTGATAGGGAAGAAAATCCCTTCTTCTTCATGGCGTTTTTTAACAGGCGATAGTCTTTCTATAAAAACTTTAACTGATGCAGCAGGATTTCATTTTGAAAGGGAAGGAGATACTATTCT
>JAJYCM010000184.1 GCA_021778375.1 Bacteroidota bacterium | reverse complement strand
TCCCGATCACGTTGCAGCAAAGTTCCCAACAACTTGTCAGGACTGCCATAATACTACAACATTTGCTCAAGCAACCTTTAATCATAACACTACGGGTTTCCCTTTAACTGGTGCACACGCTTCCGTTTCATGTCAGTCTTGCCACACAGCCGGGTATACAAACACACTCACAGATTGTTATTCGTGCCATGCAACACAGTATAACAGTACTACTGATCCGAACCATGTTTCGCAAGGTTTTTCTCATGATTGTTCGCAATGCCATTCTACAACAAGTTTTGGCGATGCGAGTTTCAACCATAATAATACCAGTTTCCCATTGACCGGTGTACACACAACTGTTACATGTCAAGCTTGTCATAATTCAAATTATACAAACTTATCGCCTGCATGTTATGGCTGCCATCAAAAAGATTATGCGGGAACAACTAATCCTGCTCACCAAACATCAGGTTTCCCGACAGATTGTACTCAGTGCCATACCACTTCCGGGTGGACACCATCTACATTTAATCATACAACGTATTTTCCTCTGACAGGAAACCATAATATTTCAACATGCAATACATGTCATATGGCCGCTTCTAATTTTACTGTATTCTCTTGTACAGCAACATGCCACAGTCAGTCGAGCACTGATTCTAACCATTCCGGGGTTAGTGGCTATGTATATAGCCCGACTTCATGCTACGGATGTCATCCAGCTGGCGGAGGAGATTAATATTCATGAAAAATAATTTGAGAGAAATATTTAAGTTAATTGTCCTTATATTAATAATATCGTACTCGCTTCTTGCGCATGATAGAAAAGTTAATAAAAAAGAGGGCAAGGTATCTTTCATTACTTCTCAAAATATTTATCTGCAGTTCGAAAATACGGATGGAATTTCCACTGGTGATACACTTTATTCTGAACATGGAAGAAAAATTATTCCTGTTATGGTCGTAAAGTTTTTATCTTCACAATCAGTTGCTGGCGAGAAGGTCGGGGATGCTGATGTAAAAATCGGCGATATTATTTTTGCTCTTGTTGGTAAAGATGAGCCTGAGATTACTCAAGTTATAAAAGCCGGAAATGAAAAAGATACTAATCTTGTTCATTCTATAAAAACACAAACAGTTAAACCAGACAAATTTAGTATTCCTGTAAACAGGAAATACTTTTATGGAAGCTTCAATGCCAATTCATTTTCCAACTATGCTAATTATCCAAACAGTGTCGGCATTCAAAGATGGAACTATTCGTTAAATATGCAAGCAGAAAATATCGGCGGAAGTTCGTTTTATTTTTCTAATTATATGAATCTCTCTTACATGAGCTCGGAATGGCGGGATGTTAAGGCAAATGTTTTTAATAATCTAAGAGTTTATGATTTATCCCTTGGATATAAAGTAAAAGGCTTTAATATTTGGATGGGGCGACATATCAATAATAACATTTCAAGCATTGGTCCCATTGATGGATTGCAAACAGAAAAATCCATCGGAAATTTTGCGCTGGGTGCTGTTATTGGCTCAAGACCCGATTATTATAATCTTGGATTAAACTCTCAGCTATTTGAGTACGGCGCATATTTGAATAGAAGCGATTCAGTTAATAACGGAGTTATGCAAAGTACGCTTGCCATATTTCAACAAACAAACCACTCGAAAACCGACAGAAGATTCCTCTACTTCCAACATACCGATAATGCTTTTACGAATTTGTATTTTTTCCTATCATCTGAAGTTGATCTATATAAGGAACAAAATAATGTTCAACAAAGTGAATTTTCTTTGACTAGTATTTTCTTTAACACTCAATATTCGCCTGCTAGAATTATTTCTATTAATTTATCCTATGATGCAAGAAAAAACGTAATCTATTATCAGACATTTAAAAGTTTTTTGGATAGCCTGTTTACCAATGAAATGCGGCAAGGCTTGCAGCTCGGGTTTTTCTTAAGACCGGTTATGGGATTGTTCATTAACTTAAACGGAGGCTATAGCTATCAAAAAGGCGACATTAGAGCATCAAGAAACTTTAGTATTTCTATTTCCGAATCTGAAATACCATTACTCGACATTACAGCGATAGCTAATTTTAACAGAGTCTACAACAATTTCCAGGATGGATCAATATACGGCATTACACTTTATAAATATTTACATTTCAATGCCTCAACTATTTCTATAGGTGTTTCAAACATAACTTATAATTTTGGGTATAATGCGAGCAAGTTTTTCCAAAAATCTATAAATGCACAAATTAATACAAGGATCCTGGGTACACTGTTTTTTAATTTCTTTTATGAAGGAGATTTTACCGGTAAAACTACATATAATAGATTTATGACCGGTCTGAATTACAGGTTTTAATCCGTCAATTAATAAATAACAAATTTATTTTTTTAAGATAAAATAATTTGAAAATTGAAATGAAAAACATAAATCTTATATATCTTTATTTAAGTGGAATAACTGCGACAATCATTGTTTTATATTTTGTCGCAAAGAGTAGCCCTGATACTTCTCCATTACCCAACATGAAAGCACCTTCCGGAGACATTACCGGACAACAAATGCCGCAAGATAAAATTCATAAAGGATTGGAAAACCCGGTTGCCCAGAAACCAAGCAAAAGAAACGTATTGCCGAGCATTATGCAGCACATGCAGCAGTTGAAGAAAGCAGTAGAAGAACATCCGGGAGATACTGTAAAGTTGAGAGAATATGCGGATTTTTTGTTAGACGCACAGATGAGTGATCAGGCTTTAGGTTATTATCAAAAGATATTGAATATCAATCCGCGAAGAATAGATATAATGTCTTCACTCGTTTTTATTTATTTTTCTCAAAGCAAACTTGATGAAGCTGCAATATATCTAAATAAAATTTTATCACTTGATAAGAATAATGTTGATGCGTTATATAACCTTGGTGCTGTATCTGCAAATAAAGGCAACAGAGTTAAAGCAAGGAAGTTGTGGACTAAGATTATCACTGATTTTCCTAAATCTCCGTTAGCGCAAAAGGCGAAAGAATCTATAAGGCAATTGTAAAAATTTTTCTTTATAAGCATATTGCCTGAAATTTATTAATAAATCTTAGGGGGAGTCTTTCTCAAGAATGGGAATTAATTTCTATATTTAAATATGTATTTAATAATTGTCGGAAGATAGTTGGAAAATGCAATATTTTGATAGCAATTTATTCATATTATTGTTGGTATAAAAACTGTGGTAGATGGAAAAATTTTACAAATTTGATAAAGAAACAAACCGGAGATTTCAATGAAAAAAATTAAGCCCTTATATATTTATATAGCAGGAATTATAATTGCGGTAATCGTCTTTTATTTTATATCGGAAAATTCCTCGCAAACCACATCTTCTTCGAGCAAGATTCAAAGTAATCAAATGCCGCAAGATCAAATTCATAGTGGATTGCAAAACTCCAGTCCCCAAGCGCCAGGTAAAAATAATGTAATGGCTGGCGTAATACAGAAAATGGATGAATTAAAGAAGGATGTCGATGCGCATCCGAACGATACATTAAAGATTAGGCAGTTTGCGGACTTCCTTGCAGAGGCTCATCAAAAAGACCAGGCGTTAGTGTACTACCAAAAAATTCTAAATGTTAATCCAAAAAGAATCGATATTTTATTTAGCGTGGCTTATCTAAACTATATCGACAAAAATTTTGATGCTGCAGAAAAAGACTTAAATAAGATTTTATCGGTTGATAAAAATAACGTTAATGCTTATTATAACCTTGGAGCTATTGCTGTAAGTCAAGGAAATAAAGCTAAAGCGGAACAGATATGGAAAAAATTAGCTATGGATTTTCCACAGTCACCTCTCGCTCAAAAAGCGAAGGAGTCAATTCAACAGCTACAATAATTTTTATTAGAGTGGAAGTCAAAGGCGCTTGTGACGAGCGCCTTTTTTGTGTAATTCAAACTGCCGTTTTGAATATCATTTTTTTTATTATCTTTTTCTCGGATAAATTTTTCTTATTTTTCAAAGAAAAAGCAATAGATTATGTTTGAATATACCGGCGCAATTCACATGCACTCAATTTTTTCCGATGGGTCCGGAGAGGTTAAAGATATTATTAATGCAGCGAAGGAATCGGGTTTAGATTTCATTATTCTTACCGATCATAATACTCTCCGCGCTTTGAATGAAGGTTTTGAAGGTAGATATGGAAATACATTGTTGTTCGTTGGCTGCGAAATTAACGACAAAGAAAATAAGAATCATTACTTAGCATTTGGAATAAACGAAACTTATTCTACCAGAACTTCCGCGAAGGAATATGTTAAAAAAGTTAAAGACTCCGGTGGTATCGGTTTTTTAGCTCACCCTCATGAAAAAAGAACTAACATGCCCGAACATCCTCCCTATCCTTGGACAGAATGGGACTCCGAAGATTTTACAGGAATTGAAATTTGGAACCACATGTCTGAGTGGATGGAAAATTTGACAGAACAAAACAAATATCAATCTTTTCTGCATCCGCTAAAGCTAATTACTCAACCGCCGGAAAAAACACTTAAAAAATGGGACGAATTAAATTTGAAGAGGAAGGTTGTTGGCATTGGCGGAGTTGATGCCCATGCTCATAAATATAATCTTCTTGGTATTCTGGAAGTGGAAATATTTCCTTATAAGGTATTATTTAAATCAATAAGAACGCACATTTTAGTGCCCGATGAAATTCCTTCTCAAAAAGAATTATTCCCTAAAGCGAAGGAATTGATTTATAATTCACTAAAAAATGGATTGTGCTTTGTAGCAAATGATAATCAAGGCGACTCCAAAGGTTTTAGATTTTTTGCCGAATCCGGCAACAAAATTTTTAATATGGGGGATACATTAAGTGTCGATGAAAGAGCTAAACTTGATGTATTAGTCCCGATTAATAATGCTGAAATAAAACTTATTCATAATGGCAAAGAAATTGATTCTGTGATCAGCAGCGGTGCGGAATTTATAGTGAAAGAAAAAGGAGTTTATCGTGTTGAGATTTTCCATTCCGGCAAAGCATGGATTTATTCAAATCATATTCGCGTGGAACGGAATTCAAGCTAAATAAAAATTTTAATTTAACACGAAGCCAAAGCGAGAAGCGTTGTAAATAAAAAATCTTCAATTAAATCTTAAGTAGTTATTTAGTAAAATCTTCCTTTTGTTTTTCCTTTGTTAAAATTTTTTGATACTATCTTCTCAATTGCTTAACACAAATGGTATTGTTAAATTTGTCTGTGAAATTTACACATTATTAAGAAATTCGGCGGACTGAATGAAAGTATTAGATTTATTAAACAAAAATTTTATTATTTCAGATCTCAAATCAACAGAAAAAGTAGATGTTATAAATGAAATGATCAACTTATTTGAAAATGATCCTCGGATAATTGATCTTGAAAAGGTAAGGGATGCGGTTTTAGAAAGAGAAAAAATAATGTCAACAGGTGTTGGAAAAGGATTTGCAATACCTCATGGAAAAACAAATGCAGTAAATGATATTTTAGCTGCATTCGGAAAGTCTAACAAACCAATCGAATATGACTCGCTTGACGGGCACCCTGTTTATCTTGTTTTCCTTCTTGTTGGAAAAGATAATCTTGTAAGTAACCATATTAAGTTACTTAGTC
>JAJYCM010000183.1 GCA_021778375.1 Bacteroidota bacterium | reverse complement strand
TTTTCTTTTAATTCCTCAATAATTGGGATAATCAAATCCGAATCATATCCTTTTTGTTTAAGTTTATTGATCAATTCAAACTGAGAGTGAGATCTTCTTGAAAGGAAATTATAAGCTCTTTGTTTAATAAAATATTTTTGGTTTTCTCGGATTAAAAAAGAAAAACGGCTTTCAGAAATTTCGTCATCTTTCTTTAAGCCGTTCTTCAAAAAAATCTCATATGAGAGGAAGAGTTTTTCGTTATTGTCGAGAAAGACAATAATTGTGTTGTCGTTCTTCTTTGCTATTTTAACAATCTTCATTTCTTAGATTAAAAAGATTACTTAGCGCCTTTCTTTTCTTTAGGAGCTGTTTTTTCCTCGACCTTTTCTTCTTTTTGAATGCCTAATTTTGTTTTGACTTCCTTTTCAAGTTTCGAATAGAGCGCTGGCAATTCAATAAGCTTTTGTCTAAACTGCTCGCGTCCCTGGAATCTATCTTCTTCATAAGTAAACCATGCTCCGCCTTTCTTGACTACTCCAAGATTTGTCGCAAGATCAAGAAGGTCGCCGGTTTTGCTAATACCTTCATTATACAGAATATCAAACTCTACTTCTTTAAAAGGGGGAGCGACTTTACTTTTCACGATCTTCACTTTAGTTCTATTCCCTACTACATCATTGCCTTCTTTTATTGCGGCAATTCTCCGGATATCCAATCTAAGCGAAGCATAAAACTTAAGAGCATTTCCGCCGGTTGTAGTTTCCGGGCTGCCGAACATTACGCCGATTTTGCTTCTTAACTGGTTAATAAAAATTACAGAAGTTTTTGATTTTGAGATAGCTCCCGTTAATTTTCTAAGAGCTTGCGACATTAGCCGTGCTTGAACACCCATCGTAGCATCTCCCATTTCCCCTTCAATTTCAGAACGGGGAACGAGCGCTGCCACAGAGTCAATAACGATTATATCAAGCGCATTGCTTCTAACAAGCGTATCGGTAATTTCTAAAGCCTGCTCGCCAAAGTCAGGTTGAGATAATAGAAGATTGGCAGTATCAACGCCAAGCCTTTTTGCATAATTAACATCCAAAGCGTGTTCAGCATCGATAAAAGCCGCTAAACCGCCTGCTTTTTGTGCTTCGGCAATTATATGAAGGCAGAGGGTTGTTTTTCCGCTTGATTCAGGACCATAAATTTCAGTTACCCTTCCGCGGGGTACACCGCCGATACCGAGAGCTACATCTAAGGATATTGAACCGGTAGGAATAGATTCAACCGGGTTTACAACTCCGTCTCCTAACTTCATTATAGAACCTTTGCCATAAGTTTTTTCGATACTGGCAATAGCATCATCAATAATTTTTAACTTTTGTTCTTGATCAGTGCTCATTTATTTTTCCCTTCATGTTAAAAGATAATTTTTAATAATAGTATACTCTGAAGCTACCGCGAGCAGCTTGCTTTCTATCAAAGCTGCTTCATAGATTTCAAAATTTATTTTTGGAAGATAATAACTTGTAAACTGATTAACAAAATAACCTCCTTCATTTCCTTTCATTCGTTTTAAGGTTATATGCGGAATAAATCTTTTTTTGTCGGGCACAATTAATAATTTTTCAAGCTTAAGATTAATCTTTTCAACAAGTTCATAAATTTTCCTATCAGTTTGTACACCAAGGTTTAAAACTTTCGGTTGATCACCAACGTAGAAGAAAGAAAACTTTGTTAATCTGCATATCAGGCTATCAAATTCTTCAATAAAATTAAGCGCTTCAGAAACAGGCTGAATCATTTCGGATTTAACGTCGCCGATAAATCTTAATGTAATATGAATTTTCTCAAACGGCTCCCATTTAAATCTATCATAATCCGGGAAGGCATTATTCCGATGAAAGATAATTTCATCGACAACATTTTCGGGTATTTTTAGGGCAACAAATAATCTATTCATCGAATGAGATTCCTAAAATATATCTTCTAACCATATCCAAAGCAGCTTGAGCTGCTCTTTGTTTATTTCTGATACGGTCATCGCCAAAATTAAATTTTTTTGCAGTACAAACCTTATCGTCGCAAATACCGATATAGACCAGCCCAATCGGTTTATCAATTCCGGCTCCGGTGGGGCCCATAATACCAGTTACAGATAAACCGATATCGGTACCGCTAATTGATTTAATACCTTCAGCCATTTGCCGGGCAACTTCCAGGCTAACGGCTCCGAATTGAGTAATTGTGTCCTCATTAACTTTTAATATTTCTACTTTTGAAGCATTGCTATATGAAATAATTCCTCTTTCATAGTACCGGCTACTTCCGCTAATATTCGTAAGTAAATTTGAAATATATCCTCCAGTGCATGACTCTGCAATAGCTATAGTTTGCCCTCTTTCTCTTAGCAAGCGGGCAATAACCTCTTCAAGAGGTTCATCTTCATTTGAAAAGATGTATCTACCAACTTTACCTCTAATTCTTTGAACAATTTCGCTCATTTTATTATTAGCAAGCTCCTCCATTTCCTCCCTAACAGTAATTCTTAATTTAACTCCAAACTGACTTGGAAGGAACGCTAATTTACCGCCATTTAATAACTCATTCAAATCACCTAACTTTTCAAACAGGACAGATTCACCGATACCGGTGGTTTGCAACGTAGTAATTTTAATCGAATAATCGAGATCGGCTAATTTATCTTTTAATTTAGGGATGACATAAGACTCCATCATTTTGTGCATTTCAAAAGGAACGCCCGGCATGACTATAAATATTTTATTATCCTTTTCAATCAAGATTCCGGGAGCAGTGCCTAATTCATTTCTAATTACTTCAGCTATTTTAGGGACTAAAGCTTGATCTTCATTTACTTTTGAAATTTGTCTACCATGTTTGCTTAAGAAGTTCACTACATCGTCTAGAACCTCTTTGTTTTTTATTAATTCCGTATGAAAAAATTTAACAATGCAAGTTCTTGTTATGTCATCGTGAGTTGGACCAAGTCCGCCGGTGACAATAACAAGATCGTTTTCATTGAGACATGATTTGAATTCCTTCAGAATTTCGTCTTCATTATCTCCAACAACAGAAGATTTTATCACATCGATCTGGATTTTGGTTAATTCTTCGCCGATGTAAGCTGCATTGGTGTTTAGTGTTTGACCTATTAATATTTCATCTCCGATAGTAATTATATGAGCATTCATTTCCTTCTCTGATTGTTGAAAATTAGACTCGAAACAGAACTAACAAAACAGCATTAACGAAGATTGCGGAATAAATTCCTGCAATAACATCATCCATCATTATTCCTAAACCGCCTTTAAGCTTTTCAGCTTGCCTGGCAGGTGAAGGTTTTATAATGTCAAAAGCCCGCCAAATGAGAAATGCGAAAATTGAAATATATACCTTTTTAGGAAGAAGAAGCAACGAAATCCACATTCCCACGACCTCATCAATTGTGCATTCGGCTGGGTCTTTGCCATATTCTTTTTCAAACTTACTGCCGACATAAATTCCGTAAAACATAAAAATTATTATAGCGGGAATTAAAATTACTGGTTTTTCAAATCCGGGGATATAATAGATCATCAGTCCTGCTAAACTTCCGAAAGTACCGGATGCAAATGGTATATAACCGGTATAAAAACCGGAGCCTAGTAGCTTCTCAAAAAAATTAATTTTCATTTTTAAATAGATTATTAATTAACCGCCGGTTGTCGTATAGATAAGTGACGCCTGAATGGAATGTGACAATCGTAATCGCTAACATACACGAATAGATAATAGTATGGTTCATCAAAATTAAGAATAGCTGTTCATGACCAGAATAAATTTGCGGGGTATTTTGTCCGACATAAATTAAGAGCAAGTAATATAAGAAGACCATTTGCAATAAGGTTTTCCATTTGGCATAATAGCTTGTCGGAAAACTTTGTCCTTTATAATCAGCATAAGCTCTTAAGCCGGTTACAATAAAGTCTCTTGCTAAGACTATTACAACCATCCACAACGGAATTATTTTTAGTATTACGAAACCGATAAAAGCCGAAGAGGTTAAAATTTTATCAGCGAGAGGGTCCCAGAACTTGCCCCATGAAGTAATGTAGTTGAATTTTCGAGCAAGCCAGCCGTCATACCAATCAGTAAAAGCGGCAATTATAAAAATAGCAAGGGAGATTTGTTTAAGCAGCGGGTCTTCAGATAAAAAAAAGAACAAAAAAACCGGAGTAAGAATAATTCTTAATATCGTTAGCTGATTAGGGAGTATCATTTTTATTTTTGAAGATTACAAATTTTCAGAGAGATTTTTAAGAAAGGGAAACTCATATATACCTGTATTGTGCCCATCTTTCCATGATATTGATATTGCATAATTTCCTATTTCCTTAATGCTTGAAATTGTACTTTGTCTTTCGTTAAAAACCGGAATAAAAGATTTGCTTTGTGTATCCCGCTGTGAAGCGCAAGTAGCGCACGGGCAAAGCCGTCTAAGTATTTTCAAATCGATCAACGATTCACTGCCGTCTTCCCAATTAATAAAAAGATTTTTCTTATCCAGAACTTTAATAATCGCTGGTTTCATTAAAATAATTTTTCGCCAGTCAACTGATAAAGAGCATCTAAATATTTATCGCTAGTTTTTTCAATTATATCTTCAGGTAAAACAGGCGGAGGAGGCTGTTTATTAAAATTGATTGATATAAGATAATCCCTTACAAATTGTTTATCGTAGCTTTCCTGTGCTTTTCCTTTTTGATAGCTACTTAACGGCCAAAATCTTGATGAATCCGGAGTTAAAACTTCATCGGCTAAAATTACTTCATTATTATAAATACCAAACTCCATTTTTGTATCGGCTATAATTATACCCTTAGTCAAAGCGAACTCTGATGCAGTTTTATATATTGAAAGAGCCGCAGTTTTTAATTTTTCAAAGACTTCTTTACCTATAATTTTTTCAGCTTCAGCGGAAGAAATATTTTCATCGTGGACTCCAATCTCAGCCTTGGTAGATGGGGTGAAGATTGGCTGGGGCAGGATCTCCGATTCCACTAACCCTTTCGGCAAAGTAATGCCAGATATCTTACCGGTTTTTTGATAATCGTTCCAGCCTGAGCCAGAGATATATCCCCGAACTATACATTCTACGGGAAAAATTTTTGCTTTTTTGACAAGCATAGATCTTCCTTCGAGGTCTTCCGCATATTCCCGGCATTCAATCGGAAATTCATCTACGTTTGTGGTAATTAAATGATTTTGTATAATGTTTTTCGTTAAGCCAAACCAGAATTCAGAAATTTTTGTAAGCACCTTCCCTTTGTAAGGAATTCCCTGAGACATTATAACATCGAAGGCGGAAAGCCGGTCGGTAGATACAATTAGATAATTCTTTCCAGCATCATAAATATCCCTCACTTTTCCTTTTTTAATTAGATTAAGCTTTGGAAAATCTGTTTGAAGAATAATTTTCGGTTTCATAAAATCTATCAAATATTTATTAGTAAATATAAACTTAGAGAATACTTAATACAACCTTATTGAAGTTAAAAAATTGAAGAAGAGAAATAGGTTTAAAAGGAAGTTTATGATCGTATTTCTTCAATTCTATTTATTTCTGAGGAAAATATGCTGCTAATTTTGGGAATAAATTTTTCGATAATAAGGAATT
>JAJYCM010000182.1 GCA_021778375.1 Bacteroidota bacterium | reverse complement strand
CCTCACGCTGGACAATGCAGCTTGGTGTAAGATATACTTTCTAAATTTAGTTAGTATTGTATCTTCTAAAAAAGCCTTTAGAGAAATCTAAAGGCTTTTTTATTGCCTCTTAAAGCATTTGATATATAGCTAGTACTGTGACTCTGTGCACGATTTATTTTTTCAATTATAATAATTTTGTATATGAAAAAATTAGATGGACCTTTGATGCTTTGGGCTGTAACGCTTATATTATTTTTGTTATGGTTAGTGGAGATTGTTTTTAAAATTTCTACCGGAGTTTTCCCCCATATAATTCTAATAATTGCAATGGTCCTTCTAATTATAAATCTTTTTCGGATAGCAAAATCTAATTCACAATAAATTATTTCAAAGAAGAGCTGCACATTTGATAATAGCTGTTTCAGACCTTAGCCGGTTTTCAGCTATCTTATATTTTTCAAAATCTTCAAACAAACCTAATTCCCTTTCTGATAATCCGCCTTCAGGCCCGAAAATAAAGTAACAATTGCTAGTTGAATCCGTTTTTATTCCTTCAAATTGTTGATTGGAATTTTGTTCAAATATGAATTTTATTCCCGGTTTATTCTTAATTTCTGCAATTGATGTTTCAAAGGAAATTTTTGGTAAGAAACTGCGAAGCGATTGTTTCATTGCTGAAAGAAGAATCTTGTTCCATCTCTCAATCTTATTTCCTTTGGATATTGCTCGGTCTGCATCATATATAATAAAATTAGTAATGCCAAACTCGGTACATTTTTCTAAAATAAATTCAAACCGTTCAGGATTTTTAAGTCTTGCTATGCAAAAGAAAATATTAGCAAGCTGGTTTTCGTAACGATAAATGTGTTCGATATTCAGTTCCACAGAAGATAAATCAACTTTAGATATCTTAGTCCTAAATATTTTCCCGCAGCCGTCTGATACGAATACTTCCTCACCCTCAGTGTGGCGCATTACTTTTGTAATATGCTTAAACTCTTCACCCTCAATTTTTATTTTCTCCCGGAAAATATTATTAGGTGAAGAGAAATAAAGTTCTATGTTAGAAAGATATTCCAATATCTACAATCATCTCCGAATGGTGATAAGGGTTGAAAGCATATTCCAATCTTAAGATATTATAAGGTAAAAACAAAAAAGTCAAACCTCCGCCGTAACCGGGGTTAAAATCGTTAATGCTCAGGTTTTGTCCTTCCATTCTTATTGCGCCTGCATCGGCAAAAAGCTCGAAATAAATACCAAATCGGTAGGAGAGTAATGATTTTGGTACAACCGGAATAAAATTCAGGTTCATATTAATATCTCTTATTATAGGGTAGTTCATTTCAAATGATGTAAAATAAGAGTCGTTTCCCTCCTGTTCCTGGTTAAAATAACCGCGAATTCTTTGGCTATAACCGAAGAAAGAAAAATCATGATAAGGGACAAGCTTTCCGAATGTAAGCCTGCTGGCAAAGCGCCATTTTAAGATAACTTTTTGAAATTCAGTCTTATAAGTTCTTAAATCGATATCAATTATCTGATAATTTATTCCCTCTTCTCCAAGACCTTTGAGGGAACAATCTGCGAGTGCATAAATCCCGGTTGATGGGAATTGGGATAAATCACGAGTATCGAGCTCATATCCTGCGCCAAGCGAGAATTGGCGATCGATTCGCTGATTGGATGCTGAAATACCCTTTATAAATACCGGATTGTCGATATAATCAAAACCAATGTTGACAGAAATTTTATTATATAAATTTATTCTTTTTGCAAAACTAATCTGCCCTTCAATAAACTTCTGATTGAAATCTTTACCATAAAGCTGCTTGGCATACTCGCTTTTATTTACGGCATTCTGAAAAGTAAATTGTGCATTGAAAAATATATTTTGTGCTCTAAATAAATAAGGGCGATCATAGGAAATATCTACGGATGGGTTGTAGCCGAAAGCTGCCTTTGCAAATAATGTTTCATCCTCACCTCTAAAATTTCGGACGAAAAGATACATCCCATATGAAATTTTTTTCCAATCTCTATCCACTAATTCCGCAAATGGAATCGGATAGATGTACCAACTCTCATTCACCTGGATATAAAGAATATTAATTGAATCTTTAAGCACTGGGATTAAGGAGACTTTGGTGAATATTCCAAGACTGAAAATCCTTTCCATATTAAATGAAACAATTTTGGGAGTAATAGTATCACCCACGGTGAAAGTCATTTCTCGTTTAATTACATCATAATCGGTTATTTTATTTCCGCTAATAATTATAGAATCAACTTTGATGGAGTAATTACCTGAGTAAACGACAGAATCTTCCTTCTGTGGAAAAACCTTTGACAATGTAAAAATTAAGAAAAATGTAAAAAGAAAATATTTTGACATGCACGAAAGTTGGTATTAAATAATGGAAAACAATAAAAAGAGAACTATTCTTTCTTTATGCGAAACCTCCAAGGTTTCATTGAAAAAGTTTATCTAAGATATATTTCAATTATTAATGAAAAAAGTCCTTTTAATATTTACAAAATAAAAAACTTGGAGATTTTATATAATCGACTACTATTTCATTAGTAATTGCCTGCGTAAATTGAGTGATTAGCTAAATATTTTATGAAATAGTTTCTTCAATATAATCTGAAATAGGATTACAACTGCAAACCAAATTCCTATCGCCATAAGCATTATTTACTCTTGCCACAGAAGGCCAGAATTTATTCTGCTTAATCCATTCCTTCGGAAACGCGGCTTTCTCTCTCAAATAAGTATGGTTCCAATTACTCGTAACCACGCTGCTAAGTGTATGGGGAGAATTTTTAAGAACATTATCATTTGCATCCGCTATCCCTATTTCTACTTCATTAATTTCTTGGCGAATTGAAATCAAAGCATCGCAAAAACGGTCTAATTCTCTTTTTGATTCGCTTTCTGTCGGCTCAATCATAAGCGTACCGGCAACAGGAAAAGAAACCGTAGGTGCATGATAGCCGTAATCCATTAATCTTTTTGCAATATCTTCGACCTCTATATGAGCGCTTATTTTAAAGTTTCTCATATCAAAAATTAATTCATGAGCAACTCTGGACTTTTTCCCTGTGTACAAAACTTTAAAATGATTTTCTAATCTTGCTTTAATATAGTTCGCATTTAAAATTGCAAACTTAGTCGCGCTTGCTAAACCCTCAGCACCCATCATTTTTATGTATGCATAAGAGACGACAAGAATTCCAGCGCTTCCCCATGGAGCGGAAGCAACTGCAGTAATTCCCTTTCCTCCGGAAGAAAGATTTCTCTCAGGTTCAACATTTACAACCGAATGAGACGGCAAAAACGAAACCAAGTGAGAAGCAACTCCGATTGGGCCAACACCCGGTCCTCCACCACCATGAGGTATACAAAACGTTTTATGCAAATTTAGGTGGCATACATCTGCGCCGATCATAGCAGGGCTTGTTAGCCCAACTTGCGCGTTCATGTTAGCCCCATCCATGTATACTTGTCCGCCGTTGTCATGGATAATCTTACAGATTTCTTGAATATCTTCTTCAAAAACACCATGAGTTGATGGATAAGTAATCATTAAAGCGGCAAGATTTTCTTTGTGAAGTTCTGCTTTCTTCTTTAAATCTGAAAGGTCAACGTTCCCGTTATCATCACAATTAACCACAACCACTTTCATCCCTGCCATTACAGCGCTCGCCGGATTTGTTCCATGAGCCGATGATGGAATTAAAGTAATATTCCGTTTTTTGTCATCGCGGCTTTTATGGTATTCTCGTATTACCATTAGACCGGAATACTCACCCTGTGCTCCTGAATTTGGTTGAAGCGAGATAGCAGAAAAACCTGTAATCTCCGCAAGATCATTTTCAAGTTCTTTGAATAATTCTAAATAACCCCTCGCTTGATTAAGTGGAGCAAACGGATGGATATCGGAAAATTCAGACCAAGTTACCGGCACCATTTCAACGGTGGCATTTAATTTCATGGTGCATGAGCCAAGAGGAATCATTGAATGAGTAAGAGATAAATCTTTATCCTCAAGGCTTTTCATATATCTTAGCATTTCGGTTTCGGAATGATATGAATTAAAAACCGGATGCTGCAGATATTCGCTTGTCCTTGCAAGATAATAAGGAAATTTTATTTTAACGTTTCGGGCAAGCACTTCCGTTTTGATTAAATCAAAGTTTTTATTCTTTGCAGAAGACAATATCTCGATAATTTCAAGAACATCATCATAGCTGGAAATTTCGCTCAATGAAATTTGGATTGAATTAGGGGTGTAATAAAAGTTTATTCCTTTTGCTTCAGCAAGCTGTCTTAAGATATTTAGTTTATCAAGTTCGCTCGGCAATAAAATAATATTAAGAGTATCGAAGAAAAACTTATTAGATTGAACAAATCCCAAATCAGAAAGGGCTGATTCTAAAATTTTGGCTAGCAGATGAATCCTTTCTGCAATTTTTCTTAGCACATTTGGGCCATGATAAACAGCATACATTGAAGCCATTATAGCAAGCAGAACTTGCGAAGTGCAGATATTGCTCGTAGCTTTTTCCCTGCGAATATGCTGCTCCCTTGTTTGAAGCGCCATTCTCAAAGCCCGGTTTCCATTCGAGTCAACGGATACGCCGATTATTCTTCCCGGAATTTGTCTTTTAAATTCATCTTTAGTTGCAAAATAGGCTGCATGGGGACCGCCGAACCCCATTGGGATTCCAAAGCGCTGGGTACTGCCTACAACTGCATCTGCCCCAAATTCCCCGGGAGGCGTTAACAAAGCAAGACTTAGAATATCTGCAGCTACAACAGCAAAAATATTTTCCTCTTTAGCTTTCTTAAATAATTCACGGTAATCATATATTTCGCCAACTGCCGAAGGATATTGAACTAAGATTCCGAAAAACTCATCACTAAGTTCAATCTTTTGATGATCACCGATAACAAGCTCTATTCCTAAAGGATTTGATCGTGTTTTTAGTACATCAATAGTCTGAGGGAAGCATTCATTCGACACGAAAAACTTATTAGCGTTTGTTTTATTTCTGAGTGAATGGAACATTATCATTGCTTCAGCAGCAGAAGTTCCTTCATCTAAAAGAGAGGCATTTGCTATTTTCATACCGGTCAGATCATTAACCATCGTTTGAAAATTCAGTAAGGCTTCTAATCTTCCCTGTGATATTTCCGCCTGGTAAGGCGTATATTGTGTGTACCAACCTGGATTTTCAAGAATATTTCTTTTTATTACTTCAGGCGTAATTGCAGGATAATATCCAAGTCCAATATAAGACTTAAAAACTTTATTCTTTTTAGAAACTATTTTAAGTTTATTTAAAAGTTCATACTCCGATATAGGCGCATCAAGCCGCAATGAATTTTTAAGTCTGATTTGCTCTGGAATTGTTTCATCGATTAACTGATCTAATGATTGAACTCCCGTAGCTTGGAGCATTGCATCTAATTCAAGATCGGAAGGACCTACATGGCGCTTTACAAATTCATCTGGATGGGAAAATAATTTCATAATTTTATTTCTTATTTAATTGTTTGATTTACATATGTAAAAATAAATAAAGTTTTCCACCTATAAAATTTATTTGAACTTTTTATTGTGGTAAGAAATTTAGAAGAAAAGAAACATTAACCAATAAAATTACTTATTCAATTTAACGTCACCGCTAAACTC